>JAMXCW010000002.1 GCA_024451685.1 Candidatus Bathyanammoxibius amoris
ATAATGAACTGCACCTGCCCGCCATTCCGCTACGCTCCGTAGCGGCATAAGTCCTACCACACTATAAACACAACGAAATAGATTCTGGATGCCGTTCCGGGACAGAGGTTTCGCAACTATTCCGGTAATGAAAAGGTGTATTATCCAGACGTGCTTGAAGCATTATTTTGAGTGCGAACATTCCGCTTAAACCCTTCCAAGATGTTAAACTTGACAATCCTTCCAGCTAGTAGTAGATTCTCCCACTAGATGAGCCTGCCTGAGAGACATGCATTCCATAGATAACTGGATTTAACTCTAAATCAAACTGCTATACGCATCCCAAAAGATGCCTTTGAAGGGAGGCTTACAATGAAAAGCTATTTAGGGTTTATGTTCACATTGTTATGTCTGCTATGCTTCACTTTGTCTATTTCAGGCTGTTTTCATAATGGGAATGGTGGACAACTCCCCCCGGAAATTGTAACAGGAATAGGGGAAATAGCTGACGAAAGAGCAGCGGCTGAGCTAGCGGTCATAAAACTACGAATGAATTGGAAGCCAGACGGCACAGTCTACAAAAAAGGCGAGAAACTCTATAATGATGCAATGGTTGCAGTTAATGGTTGGATATACAAATTTAAGTTTGAAGTGCGCGCAGGTACTACTAGCCCATTAGAGGAACATGTGAAGTCCCTTGAAAAGGCCGCCAAGAAAAGCAAAATTTTCATAAACTACGTAAACAGGTTACCTGAAACGCCAACCGCGGAGGAAGGAGAAATAGTGGCTAAAGGTGTCCTTGAAGAGTTTGGAGGATTCCTAATTGATGGAGCTTTTAGAATTTGGAAAGGGTTGAGGGAAGCAGACAGAGAGAAGAGAGAAGAAGTAATAAAGGCACTGGACGAGTTAAAGTGGCCGTATTTCGCTGACATTCAACTCGCATAGCCAGAGCATTTGATAAGTAGCACGAGAGGAACGGGAATTTAATCTCCCCGGCCGACCACCCCCACCCCTCTCTGCCGTCACGACTGTCAAGTAACTGTCAAGTAAATACACTCAAACTAGAGAGATTTGACACCTTATTTGAGGCAAAAGTGCTTGTCCAGAGGTGGCACAGGGAGTATAACATGCCAAGTTGTATAACTCGCTCTTAATCGCTGTACTAAGAGTGGGGGCGGGCCAATGTATAAGACTACAATGTCTTGCCCTTACGAAAGGGGTCTGATTAAGGATGGGAACTATTTTTGAGATGTCCGTGGGAATCTTTGGCCTTACCTTACTTCTTACCGCCTTCATAATGGGTAACTTTTGGGGGAGAGGACAAAACGTACTGCACTATCAGATAATGAACTTTATCGGCGGGGTTATACTAGCCTGGTATGCGTTTCAGCTAAGGTACTGGATGTTCGCCACGCTGGAAACCGCACGGGGCACGTTTGCCCTGTACAGTCTGGTATTGTGTATTCGAACTATGGCAAAGAAGTCAAAAGTGCCCTCTGCCCAGGGGCAACATACGTAGCAGGACAGATAACACCTTTTCTAACGCCGCCTTATAGCTATAGAAATTTAAAGAGTTCATATGGATAAATTCTCTCAAACACATAAAACCCCGGAAATAAGTGTTGGAGTGCTTCACTCTTTAAGCGGGACGATGGCAGCTTTCCCCACAGTCCAAAAATCTTGTGGGAAGCGCGTGAATAAAAAGGGGAAGGTTACTTAAGCCCAGCATCAGTCCAGGTGTTATATCCCCTGTCTGGCGTCCAAGGGGGGTGAAGAGGATAGAGTGTTAAAACTGCCCGTTAGCTTTAAATTTTTTGTGTGTACCCTCCTCATCTGTGCCTATGTAGCATGTGTCCTGGGCACAGAGGTTGTGGGTTCGACGGATAAAGATACGGGCCTGCCTGCCAAACAAGAAGAGAGGATAAGGGAATCAGTCTCCAAAATTTTAGATAATAAGCTCTTAAAGAGTATAAACGTAACAGAGTGTAGCGAGCACAAGGGGCTTTATGAGGTCTCTGTAGAGGTTGATGCCGTCATAGGGAGTTCACCTTTGGCGACCAGGAAATCCATTTTTCGGTCAATGAGGCTCAGTTACATGGCTATCTACCGGCTAGGACACCCTGCATGCAACGTTACCTTATCTGCCCATGCACCGGCTGAGAAGATGGGCTACCTCACAGGGAAGGTCAAACCTGGGGAACTCCTCTGGAAAACCTCCCTTACAGAGGAAAGGGCACGCACCGTCCGGTGGGGCCGGTGGCCCGGTGGCTTTTTGTCTGGATTGCGCTCGACTTACACTAATCTTCCACTCCGCTGGCAGGAGCACTTTATACACCCCTTGCTAGCCGCAGGAAGGGGCAAAGGGCGAGCTGGCTACTGATTAAGGTTATTGCCTAAAAAGGTCCTCTTTTTTAGACTCTCCTTGCTCCCTCATAACCCCTGAGAAACCAACGGCTGAAGGGGTCAAAAAGTGGAAACAAGCTGGGGAACCAGGATTCGAACCTGGACAAACAGATTCAGAGTCTGTCGTGCTACCGTTACACTATTCCCCACTGATTAGACTGCACGCTTGAGGTAAAAAACCTAACAGAAAGCATGATACCAGTCAAGGTCTTTCGGCGGTATGAGAGGGGTCAAGGGCCTCTCTCATCAACTTGAACACGTCCGTGTTATCCATGCGCCCGCTAACGGCCCTGGCGCCGGGGCCCTGCGCCCATATGGGCACGTCCTCGGCCGTATGACGCCGGTGTATCCACTTCAGCTTCGGCTTATCGCCCCGCCCCGGCAGAAAGTTTTTGGGACCGACTATCGCCAGCCCGCCCGTTTCATGGTCCGCGGTGACTATCACCAGCGTCTCATCCGACAGGCCGTTTGCCTCAAGCCATTCCACCACCGCACCCACCGTCTCGTCAAACGCGACGGTCTCGTAAAGAACGGCGTCGCTGTCGTTCTTATGGCTCGCGTGGTCTATACGCCCGCCCTCTATCATAACAAAGAACCCGTCCGGGTCTTTGGACAATACCTCCAGCGCCTTTAGAGACATCTCTATTAAAGACGGTTCGTCCAGCCTCCTGTCCATCGCGAAGGACATATGTTCCGGAGCAAACAGCCCGAGCAGCTTCTCCGTCTTCGCAATATCTACCCGTTCCAGCTCCTCTTTCGTATAGACCACCTCATAGCCCATGTCCCTTGCCTCTTTAAGGGGAAGGGTGGTCCATACCCGCAGGCCGCCTCCCATGATTACGTCGGGCCGTGAGCGGTGCAGGTAGTCCTCCGCAATCTCACGCGCGTTCTCGCGTGAGGACTCATGTGCGGCGAATGCGGCGGGGGTGGCGTGGGTAACCTCCGCGGTGGTAACCAGTCCGGTTGACCTGCCCGTGTCCCCGGCAATCTCAAGGACGGTCTTATATTCCTTCGCATGAACCGACTGTCCTATAACGCCCCGTCTTGTCTTATGGCCCGTGGCCAGGGCCGTGGCCGCAGCCGCGGAATCGGTTATCAGGCTCTGCAGGGAAAAGGTCGAGACATAACCCGAGTGTTCAAATTTGTCCATATAAAGCTCGCCCGCGGGGCCGTGAACGAAACTCCTCGCCATGACCAGATGCGACCACCCCATACCGTCGCCTATTAAAAGGACGACGTTCTTTGCGCCACTTTCCCCGGCAACGGCCGGGACCCCGAAGGGCGCGGTCAGGAGGATTACGGTTACGATTACGATTACACGGAACAGAGGGATATTCAACGGGCGGTAAATAGACCTACTACTACTTATAAACTGACGCGGCGATATCACCTCGGGCTACCCCCTGGGATGGAATTTTTTGTGGATATGTTTCAGGTGCTGGCGTTCTATGTGGGTGTACGTCTGGGTTGTGGCGATATTGGAGTGGCCCAGCATCTCCTGCACGCTCCTGAGGTCCGCGCCGCGCTCTAATAGATGTGTGGCAAAAGAGTGTCTCAGACCATGGGGTGAGATTTCCTTTATACCCGCTTTCTTCGCATAGTTTTTGACGATACGCCAGACGTCCTCTCTCCTCAGCGGTCTCCCCGACCTCGTCAAAAAGACGGACTCGCCTGGTAGTCCCCTGTCCAGTTTAGGCCTTGATTCGTTTAGATAACGCTCCAACATCTCACAGGCCTTTTTGCCCAGGGGCACTATGCGCTCCTTGTTGCCCTTACCGTGACACCTGACATACCCGTCCTCTATGTTCACATCCCCCAGCTTGAGAGAGGTCGCCTCTGAGGCCCTCGCCCCCGTGGCGTACAACACCTCAAGTACGGCCCTGTCCCTCAGGCCCTGTGCCCTCTCCAGCGAAGGGCTGTCCAGCAGTCTCTCTACCTCCTGCCAGTGCAGGACGTCCGGCAGACGCTTCCAGAGCTTCGGCGAATCCACCTCCGCGAGCACATCCTTCTTCAGGCGTCCGTCTATTACCAGGAATTTGTAGAACTGTTTTATGGCAGAAAGGTTCCGGGAGACGCTGTTTACGCCTATGCCCCGTTCCCTCTCGGCCACCATGTAGAGGTTGAGGTGCTCAGGCCTCAAATCCTCCATCTTCTCGATATCCCACTTGTCCAGGAATCCCCTGAATTTATTGAGGTCGTTCCTGTAGGCAAGGACGGTATTTTCAGAGAGGCCGCACTCCAGACTCAGATAGTCTAAAAATGATTGTATCAGTTCTTCCATGTTATTCGTTTAACGCAGAGCAAGCTCTGCCACTACAATATTTTTTATTACGCCATAATAAAGTAACACACATCTTCTGTAGTGGTCGAGCTTGCTCGACGTAAAGAATCATCATCAAACACCTTTCATACCGGGCAGAAAATCCAACGTCCTATTTGACGTCTTTTCACACAATCTCTACCAAATCCTCTGAACCGTCTTTCTCCGGGTGCACTATCTTTGAAAGCTCGGCAACCCTGGGCCCGTAGAGTTCGTTTATCTTTTTAACAAGAACGAGACGGTTGTTCCTGAGCTTCTCGTCTTCCACGTTCACGAACACCTTGTCAAAGAACGTGTGTACGGGCCCGGCAAATGTTTCACAGAACAACGCGGATGCCTCTTCATATTTCTTTTCGTCTATGAGTGCCGTTATCTTGTCTTTATTCTTTACGTAAACGTCCCAGAGATAGCGTTCTTCATCCTCCTTTAATAGACCTTCGTCAACCTCTCCGGCGGAGGGTGCGTTCTTTCCTATGTTGAATGTCCTTTCTGCCACGACAACTAATTCCTGCCATTTGTCGGTCTTAGAAATCCCGGAGATAACTTCAACCCGGTTTTTGAAATCGCTTACATCGTCAAAGCCGGCGCTTAAAACAGCGTTAACGATGTCGTACCTGTAACCCCTTTCGCGGAACGTCTGGTAGAGCCTGTCTCTGAAGAACGCGTTTATCTCCTTCATGGCAGTGCCTTTTCCCGGAAAATTTTCCAGGGCCGCCACAATCGTGTCCTGCAGCGACAGGGACAGCCTGTGTGACTCAAGAATGCGGATTATCCCCTGGGCCTGCCGCCTAAGCCCGTAGGGGTCTTGAGAGCCCGTGGGCACCAGCCCTACCGAGAAGCAGCCACACAGCGCATCGAACTTGTCGGCCAGGCTGAGCGTCATACCAAGCCGTGACTCCGGCACTTTATCCCTCGCATGTCGCGGCATATAGTGTTCCTTAATTGCCAGCGCCACGTCTTCCGGCAGCCCCTCTTCTCTCGCATAGTGATAACCCATTACTCCCTGCAGTTCCGGAAATTCTCCCACCATCTGTGTCAGCAGGTCTGCCTTACACAGGAGGGCCGCCTGGTGCAGAGCCTCCTTTTCCGCGTCCGCCAGGTTGAGCTCTTTTCGGGCCAGATACGCAGAAAGCCTGTCGATGCGCTCCGTCCTTTCCCGGTAGCTTCCCAGCTTCTCATGGAAGACCACGTCCTTCAGCCCGTCGAGCCAGTCCTTTAGCGAACGTTTTCTATCCTCTTCCCAGAAGAACTTTGCGTCCGCAAGCCGCGCCCTCAACACCCTCTCATTGCCCTCAACAGACCTGCGGGCCCCATGCTCATCCCGGTTGCACACGGCCACAAACTTGGATAGAAGCCTGCCGTTGCCGTCTTCTACGGGAAAATACCGCTGATGACTTATCATCACCGTCTCCACCACCTCCTGCGGCACACGCAAAAACTCCTCCGGGAACGTGCACTCTACCGGAAACGGGTACTCCACCAGGTAATTAACCTCCTCCAAGAGTTTTTCTTCTCCCGACAGTTCAGAACCATATTTCCGCATTATTGCGTTTATTGCATCCCGGAGTACGGTCTTTCGTTCCTCCGGGTCTACTATCACCTTCTCCTTTCTCAGAAGGTCTTTATAGGTCCCAAGGTCCGCCTTATTGATGGTAATCATTTTACCGGAGAGGAACGGGTGGCCGCGTGTGACCCGCCCGCTTTTTATACCGTTCAACTCGAATTCTATAACCTCGGCATCAAAGAGGGCCATTACCCGGGAAATCGGCCTTGCAAAGGAAAGTCCCGGTCCCCTCCACCTCATCTTCTTCGGGAATGATATTGAACGGATGACATCGGAAAGAATCTCCGGCAGAAGTTTTATAGACGGTACTCCCTCATGGGTCTTAACGGCAAACAGATACGACCCCTTAGGGGTGTCTTTGACCTGCAGTTCGCTAAAGTCCACGCCCTGCGCCCTGGCAAAGCCAAGCCCGGCCTTTGTGGGACGGCCGTCAGAATCAAGGCCAATCTTACTCGACGGTCCCGGCAGCTCCTCTGTCTGCGCCGGCTGTTTCTCCGGTATACCCTCCGCGTAGAGACCCAGATGGCACGGTGTCCCAAAGGTCTCCACCCTCCCAAAGCCCAGGCGGTTCTTCTTAAGCCCTTCTTTAAAAAGTACTTCCATTTGCCTGAGAGCTGGCGCTATATAGCCGGCGGGAATCTCCTCAGTGCCTATCTCCAGTAACAGCTTGCCCATAAGCGGATTTGTAGTGTGTTTCGGTGTCATTGAAAGACCGGCAGTACTATAGCTACATTATAGAGAACATGTCAACAGAAAACCCTCTCTATCCCCTAGCTATTACAAGTGTTAACTGTTAACGTACTACCCGCGTAAGATTCACAATTGCATTGACAAAGCCGGTGATATATTCTAGAATTTTTCTTTACACAAATACAATACTGAGTCTTTTAAAGGGGGAGCCCACTGCAAGAACAAGGCTGGTTTTCTTGTATTTTGTCGCAAGGTCCAAGTGTTGCCATTTAACTCTACAAAGGCGACTCATCCTTGTAAGGCCTTGTGAGATATAATTTATTTGTGGCGTGCGCAGACCACAACATGTTATTTTGATTGCGGTTACAGAATGGACAAAAAAGTTCTACGACTTGGTAGTTGGGAATTCCTCGGGCTTCTCATCCTTGCCTCCGCATTGATTCATTTCCTCTTCATATTCTTCTTCCCTGCGGGTCACCTGTTGAGAACGGAGCTGTTTGGCGGTGTACCCGAGCCGGCAGCCATCTCTACGCCGATTGTCTTTGAGTTTGTCGAGGCCGGTGACGAGGTCGAAGAGCTCGCAAAGAAGGAAGAGCTTTGGAAAGAAGAACAAGAAGCAGCAAAAGAGGAAGAAGAAGAGGAGGAGGTTGAAGAGAAGAAGCGGCAGCAGTTCATGGATACGGCAGACAGCGCCGTTGACGAGGAGGTAGAGGTCGAGACCGAGAAGATAGGCGAGAAGAGCACGCTTGCCAAAGACACCGCCCCTGACGAAGGTCCTGAGACAGAAGAACCCAAGCTGGAGGGTGACACTGAGATACCGGCAATCGGCGGCCCTCCTGGAGAAGGTCCCCTCAACACGGGGGGAATCGCAGAGATGCTGGCCGGCATATTTGATGAAGAAGTGCTGACCGAGGAGGAGGAAACAACTGCCGAGGCAGAAGAGACAGAGACCGAGGTTGAGGGGACAGATACCGGCGAACTGACAGAGGTTGTTGAAGAGACGGAGGACACGGAGAGTACGACAGAAGACGAGGAATTACTGGCTGAAGCAGAGCTAGAAGAGGCTTCCCCTGAGGACACGGAACCAGATGAAACCTCCTCACCGGAAGAGGTAACTACAGAGGTCGCCTCAAGAGATGAGCCGGCCACGGAAACCCGGGCGGAAGAGCCTGAGGACACGGAGGTCTCAGAAGAAAAAGGCGCCTATCTAAAGAAAAAACTGGGCCTGCTTGACGAGGAATTTGAGAAGGAAGAGGACGGCCTGCTTCCGGTAGAGGAAAAACCCAAGGAGCTGGCATACATACCGCCGGAGGAGCCACGGAAGCAAAAGCAAGAAGTTAAGAAGCCCCCAAAAAAACAGAGCAAGAAAAAAAGACGTTCCTCCAGGAAGGGGGTAAGACCAAAGGTGGCCATCAGCTTCAACGCCAAGACACTCTCCGGTGGAACGATAGAACCATTATACGACCACGAAGACGGCAACGTCACCAAGGACGGACTTGAGGCGTTTTCCGTGATGAAGGACCAATATGCACCCTACTACCGCCACATCCGCGACAGGGTATCCTGGTATTGGATACTCAAATATGGCACGAGAGCGGAGATAAAACTGGAGACAAAACCAAATCATCCCATTATAATACAGTTCAAGGTGCTCCCTAACGGGACTACGGGAGAAGTAAAGGTTATAGACACCGCGGGGAATAACCTGCTTGCGTCCTATATAAGAGACGCTATTACCGAAACGCACCTCAACAAGTTCCCCTCCTACGTTGAGGAGGAATTTATCGACGTGCGGTTTAACTTTTATTTCTTTTAACGCTGCGGCGACACCGCGCCAGGAGAGACTGTAAACCCGTTCGACATGACCGCACAACACAGTAAAGTCAGTTTGCATTCAAGAAGAGGGAGGTAGCGACTAAGTTGAGTTGGCTTATCGGCGGCGGCCCTGTAATGATACCGCTGCTCATCTGCTCCGTGATTGCCCTGGCGGTTGTTATAGAGAGAGCCCTGTGTCTGGGGAAGAACCGTATCATCAGGCCGGAACTTGTCAGGCTCATCCACGACGTTAAAGACATAAGCGACGTCCCCAGGGCCTTTTCCAGATGCCAGCACATGCGCGGCCCTTTTGCCAATATCGTCAAACACGTACTTACAAACCTCCACCTGTCCTGGGAAGAGAAGCTCCACGAGATACAGATCGCCGGGAGGGAGGAGTCAAAGACACTGGAACGCAATCTTGTTCTGCTTGAGATCGTAGCGGCCGTATCCCCTCTTCTCGGTCTTCTTGGAACCGTCATAGGGCTTGACTCGATCTTTGCGGCCATCGGCAAGGCAGGGCTGGGAGACCCAAGCGCTTTTTCCCACGGCATCGCTCAGGCCCTGCGTACGACCATAATGGGCCTCTCCATCGCTATCCCGTCCATGATTGCCTTCAGCTTTTATGACCGCAGGGTTGGCAACTTTGTGAACGAAATGGAAAGATTCTCTACAATCCTCCTTAACAAGCTCTATGCCTCCAAGGCCCGCCAAGAAAAGGAACGGCCCGAGGGGGCAAAGCTGCAGGGTCACTACCCCTCTCACGAAGGATAATACTTAAAGATATAAACGCCCCCGAATTTGTCACTTTATTTTGTTGCCAAATTTGCTTAAAATTTAGAGACGTCTGTAACAGTGCTGCTGGCGGGCAGGCGGCCCAACCCCGGTCAGGCACAATATTACTGACAACAGACTATCGCCTGTACCGAAATGCGGTGTTCAGAGGTTAATAACAAATGGATTTTCGGACCAGACGTGCCGTTAATTACAGTATTAACATAGCATCCTTGATAGACGTCCTTTTTTTACTTTTAATGTTTTTTGTGGTCACGTCCGTGTTCATTGAACAGCCCAACATAAAACTTGAACTGCCCAGCGCAAGTCATGCCGAGACGACCAAGTTTGAGGGGCTGACCATTACCATCAACAAAGAGGGCCGGCTCTTCTTTGGAAAGCAGCCTGTCGGCATAACCGAGCTGGACGCCATCCTGCGCAGCAAAACCGAAGCGCTGGGAGACATCGTACTGGTCCTGAGGGCGGACAGGGACGTCGCCTACGGGGTGGTTATTGCGGTGATGGACGTTGCCAGAGGCGCAGGACTAAAGAGAATAACTGCCCTCACGGTCTCAGAAGAAGAGACGCGGTAGGTCTCGCTATACTTTGCAGGAGAAGTCTCAATGCTTAAGAAGAAATTTGCCAAAGATAAATGCGTCACTTGCAAACAGTGTATGTTCGCCTGTTCGGTGAGACATTCCGTCTCTAAAGACGTCTTTACCGCCATTTCCGAGGAACCTAAATCCATTCCCCGCCTCACGGTCAGCATACGCAAGGATAAGCCCCATATGACGGTATGCCAGAACTGCGCAAAACCTAAGTGCCGGGACGCCTGCGAGTACGGGGCGATTACAAAGTATGAAGACGGTAACGTGGTCATAGACCAGGAAAAGTGCACGGGCTGCTGGGAATGTGTAACTGCATGCCCCTTTGGAGCCATTTTCAAGAAAACCGAGATGAAAGTAGCTGTAAATTGTGACGACTGCAAGGGATATGATGACATGGCGTGCGTCGAGGCGTGTAAGACCGAGGCACTTGTTTACAAGGTGAAAAAGGAGGTCCTTGTAACGGCAGATAAGTAGCCCTCAGATTTTCGCTGTCTCTATAATATCTCTAACCCTTCTAAGTAACGACATTTAGACTGCGTTCTTGCGTATCCAGAACTTAGACCCTGCGCTCCGTATACAGTCATTCTCACGTCCCCGCTAGCACCCCCGGCCGCATCAAAGCTCTCACGGTGAAGAAAGGGACTGTTGGCACCGCCAAATAGTTCTTGACTTTTACCATGACTTGTATAAAATTCTTCCAATAGAGACATATGTTGAGTACCTTCGGGGTTTTTGGAAAAGAGCTTATTCTGGCGGCTAACAGGCCTTACCAGTATTTAGATATTGTGTCCTATTTGGAGGGTTTTAGGGGCTTTTTATCTCTTGTAAGATTGCCCCGCATAGTACGTTAGGGCAAACGCAAGGCCTTATTAAAAGAGCTTTTCTTACCCTCTATTAACGGACAATGGTGTGAAGGGGCGCCTCCGAAAAAGGCCGTTCTACCGGCAGGACACACCGCTGTTTCTTCCGCCATGTAAGCCCGTCTTCGAATCCCCGGGGTTTTAATCCACTGCACTATAAATGCCCTTTGGGTATTATTCGAAGGGGGGTGAAGTTCTATCCCTACAGTCGATATAAAGTTATTAATCGTAGTGTTGGTTTCCTGTGCCGTTTTTGTCCCCATTGGATACTTCCTGTGTTTCTTCCTCACCTCCAAGAAAAGACGCGTACAGGAAAGGGAGTCCAAACAAGCACTCGATGAGGCACATGCCGATGCGTCAAGGATAAGAAAAGAAGCTGACCTGGTCTTAAAGGACGAGCTCCTCAAACGAAAGGAGGAGATCGAAAGAGAGACCCAGGAGACAAGACACGACCTCCGCCAGCTTGAGAAGAGACTGTCCAAACGGGAAGACAATCTGGAAAGAAAGCTGGAGATCCTCTCAAAAAAGGAGCATTACGTAGACGGCCTTCAAACAAATCTGAGCACAAAACTCAAAGACGCCGAGACCAAAGAGGCCCGTCTGAAAAGGCTTATAGAAGAAGAAGAAAGGGCATTGCTCAAGGTTTCGGGGTACACGAGAGAAGAAGCGGAAAAGACCCTGCTGGACCGCCTCGATAAAGACCTGGAGGAAGAATGTTCAAAGAGGATCGCGGCATCCGTAAATAAGGTAAACGAAACCGCCAACGAGCAGGCTGCCAAGATTATATGTGAGACCATTCAGAGGTGTGCGGCAAACCACACGGCTGAGAACATCATAAGCACCGTTGAGCTTCCTAATGAGGAGATGAAGGGCCGCATTATCGGCAGGGAGGGCAGGAACATACGGGCGTTTGAGAAGGCCACGGGCATAGACGTAATAGTGGATGACACGCCGGGGATTATCGTGCTCTCAGGCTTTGACGGCATAAGGCGCGAGGTCGCCCGGCTTACGATGGAAAAACTTATTCTCGACGGTCGTATACATCCCGCGCGGGTTGAAGAGGTCGCCGGGCAAACTAAAAAGGAAATGGAAGAAACAATAAAGGAGACGGGGAAGCGCGTGTGCTTTGACATGGGTTTTCACGACATACACCCGGAACTCATTCAACACCTCGGCAGGCTCAGGTACAGGACAAGCTACGGTCAAAACCAGCTCAGTCACGCCACGGAGGTGGCGGACCTATGCGCTCTTATTGCCGGCGAGCTGAAACTTGACACCAAAACAGCCCGGAGGTGCGGACTCCTTCATGACATCGGAAAGTCAACCGGCAGCGACGTGGAAGGCGGCCACGCGGCCGTCGGCGCGGAACTGGCAAAGAGGTATGAAGAAAAGCCTGCGGTGGTCAATGCCATTGCCGCCCACCACGAGGAGGTTCCCGCTGAAACCGCCTTTGCCCCGCTTGTAAGCGCGGCAGATGCCATATCCGCAAGCAGGCCGGGGGCACGGCGTGAATCGCTGGAAAAGTATATTAAGCGGCTGGAGAAACTCGAGGGTATCGCGGCCAGATTTAACGGCGTAAGAAGCGCCTATGCAATCCAGGCCGGCCGGGAGATAAGGGTCATTGTCGACCCCGAGGGTGTCGACGATAACATGGCCCAAAAGATCTGCTACGACATCGCACGCGGGATCGAGGGGGAACTGGAATTCCCCGGCGAGGTGATAGTAACCGTTATCCGCGAGACACGCTCCATAGAGCATGCCAAATAGCTTCCCAACCGGACGGATGCGATACTGAAAACCCCGTCCCTGCGCATTACAAGACAACCCGCCGGCCTTTTTGACATAAGTGTAAGAACGTCTGCCGTGTCGTCTCACTCCTTCCAATCTATCCGTTTACATTCAATCTGGAATGATGTATAATCCGCCCACCGTGCAGTACTTGTATCGTTAGTTGTCAGAGGAGGGTCAACAAAATGTTGGCAGATTTCAGGGTCGTACCTATTGGGACCGGCTCCAGCAGCCTGAGCGGCCAGCTGGCAGAGGTGATGGACGTAGTGGAACAGAGCGGCGTCAGCTATAAGGTTAACGACATGCGGACCGTTATTGAGGGTGACTGGGACACGGTTATGGGCCTTATAAAAAAATGTCATGACAGGGTGATGGAGAACTCTGAAAGGGTGTCTACCATAATAACCATTGATGAGCGAAAGGGCAGGACCGTCCACATCGGGGAAAAAGTGGCTTCAATAGAGGGAGCGCTTGGAAGGTCACTGAACAAGTAATAAGTTGTGATGAAAGACGCTGAACTGGACATTGTAAAAGAGATTTCCAAGATTGAGCAGGAGGCCGATCGAGTGGTCGAAGACGCCAGAAAGAAGGCGAGGTCTCTTGAAGCCGGTTTGGAAGACAAGCTGGCGCCAATCAGGCTGAATTACGAAAGAGAGTTTGAGGCCGGGGCAGAGGAACTGAGACGCCGGTTTAAAGAAGAGATGCAGCGGGAAGAGTCCAAGCTCAAAGAGGCCTTCGAGGACGAACAGGCATTTGTCCTGCAAAGAGAGAGAGAACGATCCGATGAGGTAGTATCGTTTCTGATAAACAGGACACGTGAGTTTTAAAACATGGCCATCGACAGGGTTAAAAGGGTCACCTTACTGGTCCCGGCCTATAATAGCAGGCCCCTTGTATCCAGACTTTACCAGCTAAATGTCTTACACGTCTTAGACGCCTTTTCAAGCATACCCACCGCACGAATTGTCCTGAAAAAGTACGGTCTAATCGGACACGACGGCGGGGATGAAATCAGGAAACTTGAGTTCATAGTCTCCACCCTGGCACCGTTCCTGACCGGAGAAAAGTCATTCCTGGAGGGCATCTTTCCCGTGCCGGTACAGGTCAAAAAGGACGAACTCCTGGACATCCTCTCCTCTTTTAAAACAGACCAGATTTATGATGAGTGCAAGGCCTTCCACGACGAGCAGACCTCGATTGAGTCACAACTAAAGGATGTTCGCCGGGAAGCAGGTCTCATCAGGGAACTGCACGGGTTGCCCTGGACGGTGCGGGAGGTGAAGGCCGTCCATAGAGCGCGCCTCGGGCTCGGCATCTTTTCCGGGGAAGACTGGCGCAGCTTCACCCTTAACCCGCAGGCGAGAGAACTATGTGCGTGGCAGGACGTTACACCTCCCGGTGGAAAACGAAAGAGGGTCCTGCTGGCCTGTCTGCCAGAAGACGAGAGAGAGGCCGCAGCGTTAGCATCCGCGCATGGATTTGAGGAGTTAGCCGTCCCGGAACTTCCAGGCAGGGCCGAAGAAAGGACCTCTGAATTAGAGCAGAAGGAACGTGGATTACTGGAGAGGCAAGAAGTACTGCGGGCCAAAATGCTCAAACAGGCGCACCTGCACCACCGCAGGGCCGTAGCGCTTCTCGGATACCGGGAAAGCCTGAGGGAAAGACAAAATACCGAGACAAAGTTCGCCAGGTCGAAAAAACTCCTGCTGGTGACGGGATATATACGCACAAAAGACGTCCACATAATGGAAGACATGCTTAAGGCCGAGTTCCCCCAATATGCGACCATCTACAAGGAGCCGTCACCGGATGAAGACGTGCCCGTCTCTCTGACGTTAAACGCGCTGTTCCGGCCCGTACAATTGTTAACGAACATGTTTGGACTGCCCAATTATTTCGCCTTTGACCCCACGCCTTATATCGTCCTCAATTTTCTTCTATTCTTCGGCATCTGTTTCAGTGACGTCATATACGGGGTCGTGTTGATGGGTCTTTCCTTTTGTCTGATGAGGCGGTACCGGCTGAATCAGGGCCTGTGGAACTTCTTCTGCCTCTTTTTCTACGCCGGGGCCAGCACGACGGTCTGTGGCGCCTTAACGGGGGGATGGGCGGGTGACCTTTATAAGCCCGAGTATCTGGGCGAGGGCAATCCATTACTTTACATGAAAGAGAAACTAAGCGTCTTTGATCCGCTCGACAGCATCCTCGTCGCACTGGTTCTCGTGCTGGGGCTTGGGATAATCAACCAGTTCTACGCCCTGAGTCTCCGGATGTATCGCGAGTACAGGATGGGGAGGCCGCTGGACGCCCTGCTGGACGGAGGTCTGTGGCTTATATTTCTGTCGGGGCTGGTTATACTGATTGGACACGTATTTATTGCAATGCCGCCCAATACGGTGACCGCGGGAAAGGGCATGGCCGTCCTGGGCGCCTTTGGGCTGGTACTTTCCCAGGGCAGAAGGGAGAAGGGCGTGGCCGCCAAGGCGATTACGGGACTCGTCAGTCTTTACGGTATAACGGGCACGTACGGTTCGACTATGTTCATAAGTGACATTATCTCCTATTCAAGGCTGCTGGCACTGGGGCTTACCACCAGTATTATCGCCATGTCATTTAACATCATAGCCGCCATGCTGGGTTCGGCAGGGACAATATTTTTCATACTGGCCCTGATTATCGGCCATGTGCTGAACTTTGCCATATGTATAATAGGTGCTTTTGTGCATCCGGCAAGGCTCATAATGCTTGAGTTTTTTGGCAGATTTTACGAGGCAGGGGGCATTCATTTCAGACCGTTTGGCTTCCACTCGCAGAAGGTTCAGGTAATAGAATAAAAAGGGGTTTAAACCTATGGAAGAATTCCTAAAGACTCAGTTCCTGGAGACTGGTCTTGGCTGGGCATGTACGGGAGCGATGCTGGCAGTAATGTTTGGGGGCGTGGGGTCGGCAGGGGGCATACGCACTGCCGTTACCCAGGCCGCAGGCGTTATTTCCGAAAAACCGGAGCTCTTTGGGCGACTCCTTGTGCTGATGGCCATGCCGGGCACCCAGGGTTTTTACGGCTTTATCTGTGCCATCACCATTGCCATGAGGATAGGACTCATTGAGGGCACAATAAACGTCACCCCAATAGTGGGAGTAGGGCTTTTCTCTACGGGCCTTGCTATGGGGGTAGTCCTGTGGAGGAGCGCGATATGGCAGGGAGAGGCCGCCGCAGCGGCTATAAACCTGACGGCCAAGAGGCCTGAAGAAGCTGGCCGGGCAATCCTCATGCCCGCTCTTGTAGAGACGTATGCCGTGGTCGCCCTCCTTGCGGCGATTCTCATGATAATGTGGCTCACTAAAACAGAAGGCCTTACGTTTGCTGTCCTGGAGACTATCCCTCACTAAAGCCCATGACACTGGAAAGAATAAACGCACGGTTGCTGGAAGACGCACGCAAAGAGGCGGAAAGGTTGGTTGAGGTTGCAGGGCACGGCATCAAACTGAAACTCGACCGGGAAAAGCAGTTGCAGAAGGAAAGGCTCGAGAAAAGACTTGAAACGCTGCGCAAGGAATTAGAGGAAGAAAAAGAAAAAAACCGGTCCCTCCTCAATGCCCGCTACAAGAAACAGATTCTGGAATCAAAGAACAACATAATCGACCGTCTTTTCCAGGAAGCGGCGGACAGCGTAATGTCCCTTGACAGACAGGAGTATCTGGCGCTGCTGGAGGAGTGGCTGGACAGATTAAGTATAGACGAAAAGGCGGAACTCACGCTCTCCAGCAAAGACCTCAGAGGCATCGGCCCGGAACTGGTAAGAAAGGCGAACGACTCGCGCAGTGAGGACGTCCTCTTTCTGGCAACGTCAGCGGCAGACATAAAGGGTGGGTTTATCTTAAAGACAAAAACCTTTGAGATTGACCGCAGCCTGGAGTGTGTGTTGAGCCAACTGCGTGAAGATCCGATCTCAGAGATGGCAGAGAAACTGTTTGGCAGATAACGCGAACACTCCGAAGAGACCACGGAAAACCCCTGCCTTCAGACCAGGGCGTTTATGGACCTTTGTCGCATAAATGGGGTAACTACGTGTTGTAGTCTTGTAAGGGTATGTCTCAACGCTCAGCCTTTTAAATGAGGGGTATCCGTAGGGGCGACCCGGCGGGCCGCTCCTACCCTTTGGATAGATGTGTCGTAAAATGAAAGAAAGAGATCCTCAACAGTGGTGTTTTGTGTCGGGAAAGGTGAGCGTCCTTGAAACCACACTCCTCAGGGAAGCCTTTTTCCAGGAACTGTCACCTCTGGAAAAACGTGAAGACATACTCTACCGTATAAGGGATTCCTCATTGAGGGACTATTTTCACACGACCGACGATTTGTTGGATTATGAAGACATAGTAAATGACCGCTACCAGTCACAGGTCCGGGAAATAAGAAGGTTTTCTCCCTCCCCGGTGGTCTGTGACTTCTTCCTCCTCCCCTACGAATTCATGAACCTCAAAAACTTTCTCAAGGAGGAGCTTTACGGGCTGCCTCCCGCAGGACGCTTCCCCGGTACTATAAGTGAGAATGTGTGGAGAGAGCTCTGGCAGGGAGGCAAAAGACCTTCTCTGCCGGATGTATACGAAGAGGCCCTGTCGGCGCTTAAAGAGTCCCGCACACAAGGGAAGGCAGATGAGACCGGCGACCCCGGACTTGTTGACAGCATCCTCGACGGACACCAGCTGCATTACCTGCCGGCACTTATGGCTGGACTGGAATCTGAGTTGATATGCGGTTACGTAAGAGATTACAGGAGACTAAAGGGAATATTGATGCTTCAGAGGGTACCGACGGGGAGTGAGGCTGCGGCGTTGTGGTTCCTCAAGGAGGATGAATTATTCAAGATACCGGTGCAGGGTGCTCCACGACACTGGAGGGAAATGCTTCTTGAGATCGTACCTGAGAAAATTGTGGAGAAAATCATTACCGGGAGCAGAAGAGACCTGTTATCCAGGTATGAGAAATACACAGGCGACTATCTCATGGAGAAGCTGGAGCCGGCGCGTTACGCGGCCTTTGGACCGGGAAAGGTCTTTAGATACCTTTCGGCACTTACAGCCGAACTGTTCAATCTCAGGTTGTTGATAGGCGGCGCATTGAATAAGCTGAGCCCGGGGGTCACCGGGAACATGCTTCGGAGGACGTGTTTCTAAATGCACAAAGCGGTTGTTATCGGGGAGCGCGAAAAAATACTGCCCTTTAAGATGCTGGGGATGGGCCTTGAGTATGCCGGCTCGGAAAGGGAGTTTGAAAGGGTCATGGAGAAGTTGGCCCAGGACCCCGAGGTGTCTTTGATACTGGTGTGTGAGGATATTATATCGGCACGGCCGGAGGTCGTCTCAGCCTTCAGAGAAAAAGTGCGTATCCCCATAGCAGTCCTTCCCTCACATCTCGGCAGTGCGGGCACAAGCATCCGGGAGACCGGCAAAATGGTTAAGAGGGCCATCGGTATTGACATACTAGAGGGAGGCCCGGATTGAAGGAAGGGGTGATAACCAAGGTCTCAGGACCTCTGGTGATAGCCAGGGAGCTGACCGGCACAAACATAAATGATATGGTGCGTGTGGGCGAGCAGAGGCTGCTGGGGGAGGTAATTGAGATACGCTCAGAAGAATACTCCATCCAGGTATATGAAGAGACGGAGGGGATAGGTCCGGGTCAACCGGTTTATCCTATGGGTGAACCGCT
Source organism: Candidatus Bathyanammoxibius amoris (assembly GCA_024451685.1). Classification (NCBI taxonomy): domain Bacteria; kingdom Pseudomonadati; phylum Planctomycetota; class Candidatus Brocadiia; order Candidatus Brocadiales; family Candidatus Bathyanammoxibiaceae; genus Candidatus Bathyanammoxibius; species Candidatus Bathyanammoxibius amoris. The sequence continues at coordinate 18,512 of JAMXCW010000002.1, forward strand.
CAGTGTCGAGCTTGGTCCGGGCCTTATCGGCTCCATCTTTGACGGTATCCAGAGGCCGCTTGACATAATATCCGCCCACTCGGGTTCGTACATAGCCAGGGGTGTGGAATACGCACCGCTGGACAGGACAAAAAAATGGCACTTCGTCCCCGCCCGGACGGTGGGGGAGAATGTAGGCCCGGGAGATATCCTGGGCACCGTCCGTGAGACGGTGCTTGTGGAGCACAGGGTAATGGTTCCACCCGGTGTCGAGGGCAAACTTGTTGCCCTCGGAGAGGACGTCTACACCCTGGACGAGGTGGTGGCAGAGGTAAAAACTTCTGAGGATACTGTGGGCGTAAAGATGATCCAGAAGTGGCCTGTGAGACAGCTAAGGCCGGTAGCCAGAAAACTACCGCCCGGCGAGCCCCTGGTTACGGGACAGAGGGTAATCGACACCTTTTTCCCGGTGGCAAAGGGCGGCACGTCGTGTGTGCCCGGACCGTTTGGCAGCGGGAAGACGGTTGTGCAGCATCAGCTGGCAAAATGGTCGGACGCCGACATTATAGTCTATGTCGGTTGTGGCGAACGCGGCAACGAGATGGCAGACGTACTCCTTACGTTTCCCGAGCTGAAAGACCCCAGGAGCCACGAATCCCTGATGGAACGTACCGTGCTGGTGGCAAACACCTCCAACATGCCGGTCGCCGCCAGAGAGGCCTCCATCTTTACCGGCACAACTATAGCAGAATACTACAGGGACATGGGCTACCACGTAGCCCTTATGGCCGACTCTACCTCTCGCTGGGCTGAGGCCATGAGAGAGGTCTCCTGCAGGCTGGAAGAGATGCCCGGTGAAGAGGGTTTTCCGACGTATCTGGGCAGCAGACTTGCCAGCTTCTACGAGAGGTCTGGAAGCGTGGAGTGTCTTGGAAGGGATGCCCGGGGCAAAGAGGGAAGAAGGGGAAGCCTGAGCATTATCGGTGCGGTTTCTCCACCCGGGGGCGACCTTTCCGAGCCTGTCACCCAGGCCACCCTGAGGACGGTAAAGGTCTTTTGGGGCCTGGACGACAGGCTTGCCTCCCAGCGGCATTTTCCCGCCGTGAACTGGCTCACAAGCTACTCCCTGTACCACCAGGTGGTAGACAAATATGTTACCGAAAAGATAGGGCCGGGGTGGAATAAGAACAGGGCAACGGCCCTGCGCCTGCTGCACAGGGAATCAGAGCTTGAGGAACTGGTCAGACTGGTCGGTGTAGAGGCCCTTTCTCCTGAGGACAAACTCATTATGGAAATAGCCAAGATGATAAGAGAGGATTTTCTCCATCAAAACGCCTACCACGAACTGGACACCTACACCTCGCTTGAGAAACAGTTTTACATGCTGAACATTATACTGAAATTCTACACCAAGGCGCAGGAGGCGGTAGATAAGGGCGTTGAACTCTCAGGCATCATGGAAATACCGGTTAAAGACAACGTCTCCGACCTGCGGCTGGCGACCGAAGGAGACACGGAGTTCTTCGTGCAGATGGAGAGGGACATCGAAAGCCAGATAAACGAGCTTATATAGGGGAGCGATATTGGTATTTAAGGAATATCTTACGGTAAAGGACATCTTCGGACCTCTAATGCTGATAGAGCACGTAGACGGTGTCACGTACGGGGAACTCGCCGAGGTAAAGCTCGACGATGGCCGGATAAGGCGGGGAAGGGTGCTCGAGATAGCGGACTCCTGTGTCCTGATACAGGTATTCGAGGGTACCCTGGGATTAGGGAGGGACAACGTTCGTGTAAAGTTCCTTGGCAAGGGACTTGAGATAGGGGTCTCCCCGGATATCCTCGGCCGGATCTTTAACGGCGCGGGCAAGACCATAGACGGCGGTCCAAACATTATCCCGGATAAGAGACTGAATATAAACGGCAACCCGATTAACCCCTGCGCACGAGACTATCCCAGCGAATTCATACAGACCGGCATATCTTCAATAGACGGCCTGAATACCCTGGTAAGGGGACAGAAACTCCCCATATTCTCAGGTTCAGGGCTTCCCCATGCGAAACTTGCCGCTCAGATAGCCCGCCAGGCACAAGTACCCGGCTCTCCCGGGGGCTTCGCGGTGGTGTTTGCGGCCATGGGAATAACCTTCGAGGAGGCAAACTACTTTATCTCCGACTTTCAGGCAACCAGGGCCATAGAAAGGGCCGTCGTATTCGTAAACCTGGCAGAGGACCCGCCGATAGAACGCCTCGCCGTGCCCAGGATGGCACTGACTACGGCCGAGTATCTGGCCTATGAGCTGGACATGCATGTCCTCGTAATTCTCACCGACATGACCAATTACTGCGAAGCGCTTAGAGAGGTATCGGCCGCGCGTAAAGAGATTCCCGGCAGGAGAGGATACCCGGGCTACCTTTATACAGACCTCGCTACTATTTACGAGCGGGCCGGCCGAATCAAGGGTAAGAAGGGCTCCATTACCCAGATACCTATCCTGACCATGCCGGAAGACGACAAGACCCACCCCGTTCCCGACCTGACGGGGTATATAACCGAGGGACAGATAATCCTCTCCCGGTCGCTCCACCTGCAGGGCATCTATCCGCCCATCGACGTCTTGCCGTCGCTGTCGCGGCTGAAGGACAAGGGCATCGGCGAGGGTAAAACCAGAGAAGACCATGCCGATATCTCAAACCAGCTCTATGCGTCATACGCCAGGGGCAAGGCGGTAAAGGAGTTGGCCGTTATCCTTGGCGAGGGCGCCCTGAGCCCGTTAGACCTGTCCTTCGTAGACTTCTCAGACCACTTTGAAAATGAGTTCATCCGGCAGCTTGAGGGGGAAAACAGGTCCATCAACGATACCTTGGACATAGGCTGGAAATTATTCGGACTGCTGCCGAAAAAGGAGTTGAAGAGGATACGGCATGAATATCTGGACAAGTACTACAGGGAGAGAAAGAGGTGAGGCTAAAGGTCAACCCCAACAGGATGGAACTCTTGCGACTCAGGCGCAGATATGCCCTGGCCCTGAGAGGCCACAGGATGATAAAGGACAAACTGGAGGGTCTTGTTAAGGAATTTCTGAGCTTATCACGGGATTACAAGGATGTACGCGGGGCCGTTGACAGGGAGCTGCCGGAACTGCTTAAGCCCTTTGTTTTGGCCAGGTTAACCTCTCCCAAAGGCGCGGTCACAACGGCCCTGGAACACTCCGTAAGCGCGCTTGAGCTAGAGCTCGGACACAGCCGTGTACTGAACGTCACGTTACCCAGTTATAATGCAGTCTTACCTCCCGCGCCGCGCTACAGCCTGCTTGACACCGCCGGCAACCTCGACACGGCCGTATCACGGCTCAGGGACTATTTGCCCAGGATACTAAGGCTCACCGAGCTGGAGCATTCCGTCTGGTTACTGGCCAGGGAGGTGGAAGAAACCAGGCGCAGGGTAAACGCCCTGGAGTATATACTCATACCGGAGCTGAGAGGGTCCATCAGGTCCATCAAGGCAAGGCTGGACGAGATGGAGCGTTTCAATATCTCAAGGCTCATGAAGGTCAAAGAGATACTGGAGGCCAAAAGAACCACTTTCTAAAACTTGTATTCACTCTATACATCTTTAGTGATATCTGTTAATATTCGACATGAGGCTAAAGTTTGTTCCATAGCTTATCGAGGAGGGAATGATGCGCAAAAGTTTGAAGAGGCTTACTATTCTACCGCTTGCCGCGGGACTTGTTATGCTGTCGCTGTCATGGACGTCTTTCTTCAGCGTAGAGTCCGTCCAGGCAGAGCGTTCCAGGGCCGAGATTGAGAGGCTGCAGGAAGCTGCCGTAAAGTTCCAGGACTTGTTCGGAGAGATAGCAAACTACGTCAAGCCGTCCGTTGTCCACGTCAAGTCGGTAAAGGTGATAAAGCAGGAGCAGTTCAGGCAGTTTCATCCACCCGGCGGTGGAGCCCAACCCCATGGTTTTGGGGACGATTTCTTCGAGCGCTTTTTCGGCGGACGCCCACCTAAGCAGGAGGGTTTCGGTTCCGGGGTAATCGTAGACTCCAAGGGATATATACTCACAAACAACCACGTAGTGGAAGGCGCGGATGAAATCTACGTAATTATGCCGGGTACGAAGAAGGAAATAAAGGCAGAGGTCGTCGGTTCCGATCCACCAACGGATATCGCGGTAATAAAGATAGACGGTGACGGGCTCCCGGTAGCAAAATTAGGAAACTCAGACGACGTCCACGTAGGTGACTGGGTACTTGCGGTCGGTAACCCTTTTGGGCTGACCCAGACGGTAACCTCCGGGATTATCAGCGCCGTGGGACGTGCCAACGTCGGCATTGCAGACTACGAGGATTTCATCCAGACGGACGCCGCAATCAACCCGGGAAACAGCGGCGGTCCCCTTGTAAACCTGCAGGCAGAGGTAATCGGTATCAATAGCGCGATATTCACCAGAAGCGGCGGATACCAGGGCATTGGCTTTGCCATTCCCATAAATATGGCAAAGACCGTTATGAACAGCCTTATTGAGCACAAGAGGGTTGTCAGGGGATGGCTCGGTGTGGCAATCCAGGATATTAGCGAAGATCTGGCCGAATCGTTTGGCCTGTCCGAGCCCGAAGGCGTGCTGATAAGCGACGTTACTCCCGACAGCCCGGCAGAGAAGGCCGGTATGCAACGCGGTGACGTGGTAGTTGGATATCAGGGTAAGGAGATAGAAGACACAAACGACTTGAGGAACCTGGTTGCACAGACACCCGTAGGCACGCAGGCGTCGCTGGAGGTGCTCCGCGACAACAAGCCCGTACAGCTTACCGTAGACATCGGAGAACAACCCGCCGACCTCTTCGCACGGCCCGGTATGCCCGGCGAACAGAAAGCAGAGCCACCGAGGGACTACGGCATGTCGCTTGATGACCTGACGCCGCAACTGGCACCGCGCTTCGGTTATGAGGACGAGACGGAGGGTGTGCTGGTCACGAATGTGATGCCTGGCGGTCTGGCTGCCGAGGCTGGTTTGCGGCCGGGCGACTTGATAAGGGAAGCAAACAGACAAAAGACCAGCAACACAAAGGAGTTCTGGGAGATAGTACAGGATTCGCCGCAGGACAAAGGCATCCTGCTGCTTGTCAAGAGGGGCAAGGCCACTCACTATGTACTTTTAAAGCCGGAATAACAGACACTCTTACGTTCTAAGGCTGAGCATGAGAGACCTTGCCGCACCAAGCGGGCCGGCATTGTCTCCCAGCTCAGCCTTAACTATTTTCAGCCCTTCCACTACCTTGGAAAAGGCCCTTTTCCTCACCTCTTCACGAACCGGGCCAAAAAGACACTCTCCAAGTTTACTCACCCCGCCGCCAACGACGACTACGTCGGGGTTTAATACGTTTGCAAGACTGGCAACGGCTACGCCGAGTATTCTGCCAGTATCCTCTATGGCCCTCCTGGCCAGCTCGTCTCCAGACCGCGCCCGTCTTCCTATACTCTCCGGTGTAACCCTGCCGTCATTTTTAAGACCCTCTTCCTTCCCAATAAGCCCTTGCATACTCAAGATGAGTCCCTGGGAGGAGGCATAGGCCTCAAGGCAGCCCCTGTTGCCGCATGCACATCTGCGGCCGTTGCGCACCAGTGTCATGTGCCCGATCTCCCCGGCAACCCCGCCTACGCCATGCCATACCCTGCCATTCAGGATTATCCCGCCGCCCACACCGGTCCCGAGGGTAATACATATCAGGCACCTTGCTCCCCTGCCCGCGCCCTTCCAGTGTTCACCCAGGGCAACCAGATTGGCATCGTTGTCAAGAGACACCGGCAAGTTCAACCTCTGCTCAAGTATGTCCCTCAGCGGCACGTTCGACCATCCGGGAAGATTCGGCGGGTCAAATACTACGCCTTTTATCGGGTCCAGCGGGCCGGCAAACCCTACACCCACCCCCGTAACGTCCACCATGCCGGCACCCGCCTTCTTCGCCGTGTCCTTCAATGTCAGTATCAGGCGCTCTATCAGCGCATCCCGGCCCTTGCGGGCGAGTGTGGACCGCTTCATTACCGCAAGAACCTGCCCCCGGCCGTCCACGGCGACGGCCTTTATATTGGTCCCGCCAACGTCAATGCCGAGCACTAACTTCTTTAATGTTCTTCTTCTCTTCTTCATAAAGGTCTTGGAGGGATCGGCGGGTCATCTTGACAAGACTACGATCCCGGTATAGTACGCTCTCAAAGTCGGTAATGAATCCCGGCCATAAGGATAGCTACTGTAGTATCGCAAGTCAAGGTTACTGGCAGCCGTAATTTAAATAATTTGCCTTTGCCCATAAATAAAAGTATAAAAATAATTCAAGGGATACAGGGCAGGGGCTCCATCCCCTGCCGTAAGCGGGCAAAGTGAACTTATACGGAGGACGGGGCGGTTGGTTAACATTAGCGCGGCAATTATGGCTGGCGGCAAGAGCGAAAGGATGGGCCGGGACAAGGCCCTCTTGAAGATAGGCGACCTTACCGCGGTAGAGTTTCAACTCCAGAGATTGAAACCCATCTTTGAGGAAATAATCCTCTCTACAAATGCCCCGGAAGAGTTTGAGGCACTGGGTATACCTGCCATCCCGGACATCATATCCGATAAAGGTCCACTGGGCGGGATTTATACGGCGCTCTCGAATATCAAAAACCCTTACCTCTTTGCGATAGCCTGTGACATGCCCTGTGTAAGCCCTGCGCTCATCCAATACATGAAGGAGAGGTGTGAGGGATATGACGTCACAATACCGGAGACGGAGGGTGGACTGGAACCCCTGCATGCCATCTACTCCAGAGACTGCATCCCCGCAATTAAGAAAAAACTTGAGAGTAACGGCAGCGGGAGGGTGATAAGTTTCTTTCCCGATGTAAAGGTGAAGGTCGTAACAGAGGAAGAGACTGCCGGCATAAAAGGCGGTCATGACGCCTTCCTGAATATCAACACTATGGAAGACTACCAGAGAGTCTTGAAACTTCTCAAAATCAAAAAGACATAGCCTTACCACTTGATACCACAATCATAATTATAAGCCCTCAAACATCCTGCCCCTGAACATACCACACGTACACAAACCACACAGATACTATTTGCTATTTTTGTATACAACGGGTAAAATTCCCCAAATACATCAATTTGTAGAGGGCTATTTCCGCTAATACTCTATACCTAACAGAGGCCCAATAACAATGTTGAGGAAGATGGCCGCAAACAAGGAGATGTTGATTACAAGAATAACAGGTGGAGTGTTATTAATAACACTATTGTTTATTGCCTCCCCCGCCGCCGCACCCTATCAGGAGACAGCACGTTGCATACGGGTAATAGACGGTGACACGATAGACCTCTCCAACGATAAGCGTGTGCGGTATATTGGCGTAAACTCGCCACCGATCAAGAAAGCGGACGCAATCACCTGCGTGCTGGGGGAAAAGGCAAAGGCGTATAATGAGAACCTTGTCCTGAACAAGACTGTCAGGCTCATATTCGACGTTCAGCCGGAAGATAAATACGGCAGGTTTCTTGCATACGTTTACGTCGGGGATATTTTTGTAAACGCTGAACTCGTAAGGGAGGGTTACGCCTCGGCATCCAAACACCCGCCAAACGTGAGATATGCGGAGTTTTTTAAGGGCCTTGAAGATGAGGCCAAAGAAGGCAGGCAGGGTCTGTGGTCAATAGTAGAGAGGGTACGGTATCAACCTCAGGAATGATTATCGGGCATTTTAGTAGAAGGGTCTAAAGCCCCAGCTCACCGCTTATTTCCTGCATTGCTTTAAGGCTTAACCCGACAAAGTCCTCCAGGTCCATACCGAGTCTCTCGCACTCTTTGATGCCCCGCCTGTCCACGTTCCTTGCGAAGGATTTTTCCTTCATCCTCTTCATGATACTCTTAGGCTTTACGCTTGCGAGCCTTTTGTCTGGCAGCACCAGTGCGGCAGCCACGATAAGCCCGGTGACACACTCCGCGGCAGAGAGTGCGAGGCCCATCTCCGTGTCGCGTTCGATGCCCAGCGCCCCGGCGTTGTGGGCTTTGATGGCCTCTATCATGTCTTCCGGGACACCCCTGTCCCTGAGTATATCGGCAGTTCGGAGCGTGTGGCTTGTGGGTTTGTCTTTTGTCAATTCAAAATCCAGGTCATGGAGCAGGCCGGCCACACCCCAACTCTCCTCGTCCCTGCCGAATCTCCTGGCCAGGCTGCGCATTATTGCCTCGGTTGCCAGGCAGTGCTTGCGCAGGTTCTCCTGCCCGACATGGCTCATAAACAGCTCCCATGCCTCTTCCCTGTTCACGGCAGTATCTCCAAACACGTTAGAAACCTAGGTGGATATTATAACCCCGCTACTACCGAATCTCAATAACGTCTGCGTCTTGACTTTTATGACGAAATGAGTATATTTAGATAAGCGGTTTTTGGCATACGTTAGCCATTGACACTTTAACCGAAACTATCGAGCGCATGTAAAGAAGGCTGGCACATGAGTCAGTGGTACACACCCGAATTTGGTATGTCCTTTGGCAGCAAGTGGACAAAGGTCATAAAAATACTCATTTCCGTCAACGTCGGGGTCTTCATCCTCCAGCTCCTGTTTTTCTCCATAAGCACGCAGTGGAGTGGCGGCAGGCCCGTTGAGGGGGCGGGTCTCGGCTATCCAGACCCTTTCACCAAGCTCTTCTGGTTTCACCCGCCGGATACATTAGGCAACTTCTGGCTCTGGCAGCTTTTCAGCTACACCTTCCTGCACAGTATCTACGACCCATGGCACCTTATCATCAACATGTTCGCCCTGTGGATGTTCGGCGCCGACGTAGAGAGGACCATGGGCACAAAGAAGTTTCTCACCTTGTACTTCACCGCCGGTATATTTTGCGCGTTGTTAAGCGCGTGTGTGAGTTACAACAGCGCCCTGCTGGGTGCCTCAGGTGCCGTCTTTGCCATAGAAGTGGCCTTTGCCATGTACTTTCCTGAGGCCACCATAATCCTGTTCATCTTCCCCATAAAGGCCAAACACCTGGTCATGATATTCGCCGGCATAACGGCCCTGAACTGTCTGCTGCCCAGTGGGGGAAACATTGCCTACTACGCGCATCTGGGTGGATTGCTTTACGGATTCTTGTTTGTCAGGTACGAGCCGAAACTCTGGGGGATGATAGAGGTCTGGCAGGCCAAGCAAAGGGAAAGAGAAGTGAGGGAGAATGTGGAGATACGCAGAAGGGTAGATATGCTCCTGGAGAAGGTAAACCGTGTGGGAATGGAGAACCTTACAAAGAGAGAGCTGGAGTTCCTGCAAACGGCCAGTAAGAGATACAAGAAATGGCAGATGGAGCGAAAGGTATGACATATGATTAAGGTCGCGGTTAACGGGGCCTGTGGCCGAATGGGCTCAAGTGTTGTGGCAAACGTATTGAATGACGGGGAACTTCAGCTTGTAGCGGCGCTGGAACATGAGGGGCATCAGCTCCTTGGCCAAGATGTTGGGACCGCCCAGGGACAGGGGGAAAGCGGCGTAAAGGTGTCGCGTGGGTTTAACGGCAAGGCAGACGTCCTCATCGATTTTTCTGAACCAGCCTGTAGTGTGGAAAAAGCGGTCAATTTTGCCTCTGCGGGCACGGCCCTGGTAATATGTACCACGGGACACACCCCCGAACAGACCGCCAAAATCAAGGAAACTGCCCGCCAGGTGCCATGTCTTATCAGCCCGAATATGAGCCTCGGGGTAAACCTCATCTTCCAGCTCGCAGCCCGGGTGGCCAAGACGCTGGGGGATGATTATGACATTGAGATTGTGGAGGTACACCATCGGTTCAAAAAAGACTCTCCAAGTGGCACGGCCATTAAGATTGCCGACGAAATCTGCAAATCGACAGGAAAGAAACTGGATGATGTGGCCGTCTATGGCCGCGAAGGCCAGGTCGGGGAACGCTCTAGGGGCGAGATAGGTATACACGCCATAAGGGCGGGAGATACCGTGGGGGATCATAAGGTCGTCTTTGGAAACCTGGGAGAGACCATCGAACTCGTCCACAGCGCGCACAGCCGTGACACCTTTGCCATGGGGGCGATCAAGGCGGCAAAATACGTCGTGAATAAGCCGCCGGGGCTATACGATATGAAAGACGTGATACATGTCTAGCCGTCTTTCCGCCCTCATACAACCGTTCAGGAGCTTGAAAAAGCGCAAAGGCATGTTATAATATGAAGTTAAACGAAAATCCGTATCTATTGAGTTATTAATTATGGCGCCTTTAAACAGGGCGCGTCTCATGAGCTGTGAAAGGAGAGCGTTTAGATGGCCGAAAGGGAAAGGATAATCGGTATAGACCTGGGCACCACTAACTCCGTTGTTGCCGTAATGGAGGGTGACCAGCCTACGGTAATCATAAATTCCCAAGGCAGCAGACTCACCCCTTCCTGTGTCGGGTTTACCGATAAGGGGGAGCGCCTGGTGGGCCTGCTGGCCAAGCGACAGGCAATTATAAACCCGAATAATACCATCTTCTCTATAAAGCGTTTCATGGGCCGGAGACACAGCGAGGTATCCGCGGAAGAGAAGATTGTTCCGTTCAAGATAGTAGGTGCGCCGGAAGAGCTTGTAAAGGTAGAGGCAAGGGGTAAAGACTACACGCCGCCGGAAATCTCCGCCATGGTACTGCAGGACTTGAAGAAAACTGCGGAGGAATATCTTGGCCATCCGGTCAAAAAAGCCGTCATCACCGTACCGGCGTATTTCAACGACAGCCAGCGCCAGGCCACCAAAGACGCCGGTCAGATAGCCGGCCTCGACGTGGTACGAATAATCAATGAACCTACGGCCTCCTGCCTCGCCTACGGCCTCGAGAAGAAGAAAACAGGCAAGCTGGCAATATTTGACCTTGGGGGAGGCACGTTTGACATCTCCATACTGGAGGTGGGTGACGGGGTATTCCAGGTCCTTTCCACCAACGGCGACACCCACCTGGGAGGAGACGACCTGGACGATGTCCTTATAAACTATCTGGCAGATGAGTTCGAGAAGGAAAACGGCATAGACCTTAGAAAAGACGCTATGGCACACCAGCGTCTGAAGGAAACGGCAGAAAAGGCAAAGTGTGAGCTCTCCACCTCAAAGAGTACGGATATAAACCTTCCCTTCATCACGGCAGACCAGACGGGACCAAAACACCTTACCACAAGCATTACACGCGCGAAATTCGAGCAAATGGTCGAACACCTGATACAGAGGTGTAAGGGGCCCTGTGAGAGCGCCCTGGCCGACGCAAAGTTCTCTCCAGACGATGTGGACGAGGTCGTTCTGGTGGGCGGTCAGACCAGGATGCCCAGGGTACAAGAGCTGGTCAAAGAGATATTCCATAAAGCACCGTGCAAGGGTGTAAACCCTGACGAGGTGGTGGCCGTTGGGGCGGCCATTCAGGGCGCTGTACTCTCTGGCGAGGTCAAAGACGTGCTTTTGCTGGACGTGACCCCGCTCTCACTGGGCATTGAGACCCTGGGAGGCGTAATGACCACTCTTATACAGAGAAATACCACCATACCGACCGGCAAGAAAGAGGTGTTTTCCACCGCTGCCGATAACCAGACGGCCGTAGACATCCACGTCCAGCAGGGAGAACGGCCCATGGCGAAGGATAACCGTACACTGGGCCGTTTCCAGCTGGCCGGCCTCCCGCCGGCGCCCCGGGGCATGCCCCAGATAGAGGTCTCTTTTGACATAGACGCTAACGGTATACTGAACGTAAATGCAAAGGATACGGGCACGGGCAAGGAACAGTCTATCATCATAAAGTCGTCTTCCGGCCTCTCAGAGGAAGAGGTTGAAAAGATGAGGAAGGATGCTGAAAAACACAGCGAAGAGGACAAGAATGTCAGAGAGCTTGCGGAAGTAAAGAACCAGGCCGACCAGATGACATATGCCACCGAAAAGACAATGGCGGAACATGGGGACAAGATAGATCAGGCCGATAGAGACGCCGTTACCAGGGCATTAGACAGATTAAAATCTTTAAAGGATAGTAACGACGCCGGGGAGATTAAAAAGGCCCTCGATGAGCTTACACAGGCCTCCCACAAGTTGGCACAGGCCATGTACGAAGCTACCGCAAAACAGGAGGCCGGGCCGGAACCTGGTGCAGACGCGGGCGCGGGTCCGGGCGCAGGTGCAGCAGGTGGCGGCAAGAAAAAAGAAAAACCGGGTGGTGAAGAGGTCATTGACGCCGACTACGATGTAAAGGACTAGCCACATTCGTCAACTTTACACTTCTAGAAAGGTCGGGGTCATTCCCGACCTTTTTTGTTTGAGAACGGGTGAAGTCACATGAGACTTGACAAGCTCACGATAAAGGCCCAGGGGGCCATTCAGGACGCACAGCAGCTCGCCCAGTCAAAGGGACAGCAGCAGATAGAATCCGTGCACCTCCTCTCCACCCTGATCGGGCAGGAACAGGGCATAGTAGGGCCGGTCCTCGAAAAACTGGGCATAAATAAAGACCTCTTATATTCTAAGTGCCAGGAGGTAATCGAGAGACTTCCACAGGTGAGCGGACCCACCACCATCGGCCAGGTCTACATAAGTCAGGAACTCAATGAGATATTAAACGCCTCGTGGGAAGAGGCCCGGAGGCTTAAGGACGAATACCTCAGCACGGAACACATCCTTATGGCCATGTCTGGCGAGAAGGAGAGTTCTGCCGGCCGAGTCCTCTCCGATGCCGGTGTGAAGAAAGACGAGTTACTGCAGGCATTGAAGGCCTTTCGCGGCTCCCACAGGGTTACAGACCCCAACCCGGAAGAGAAATATGAGGCACTTGAGCGCTACAGCCGGGACCTCGTGCAACTGGCCAGGTCCGGCAAACTTGACCCTGTGATAGGCAGGGACGATGAGATAAGGCGTATCATACAGGTGCTTTCGAGACGGACTAAGAATAACCCCGTACTCATAGGAGAGCCGGGCGTGGGCAAGACCGCCATCGTCGAGGGCCTTGCGCAGCGTATAGTCAGCGGTGACGTGCCGGACGGGCTCAAGAATAAGCGTGTGATGGCCCTTGATATGGGCGCCCTCATTGCCGGCACGAAGTACCGTGGAGAATTCGAGGACCGTCTCAAGGCCGTGCTAAAGGAAATAAGCGAGGCGGAAGGCAGTGTTATACTCTTCATAGACGAGCTGCACACGGTTGTGGGCGCGGGGGCTGCGGAGGGAGCCATGGACGCGTCAAACCTTTTAAAGCCCGCGCTTGCCAGGGGCGAGCTGCGTTGTGTCGGCGCCACTACGTTAGATGAGTACCGCAAACATATAGAAAAGGACGCCGCCCTTGAGCGCCGCTTTCAACCCGTTCTTGTGGGCGAGCCGACCGTGGAAGACACGATAGCCATCCTCCGCGGCCTTAAAGAACGCTACGAGGTGCATCACGGCATCCGGATAAAGGACTCGGCGCTGGTGGCCGCCAGCACCCTGTCTCACCGCTATATAAGCGACCGTTTCCTTCCCGATAAGGCCATAGACCTCATCGACGAGGCGGCGTCCAAACTGAGAATCGAGCTGGACAGTATGCCGACAGAGCTTGATGAGATCGAGCGTAAGATTATGCAGTTGGAGATAGAACGTGAGGCCCTGAAGAAGGAAAAAGACCATGCATCCAAAGAGAAGAAGTCGCAGGTAGAGAAACAGATTGCGGACCTGAAGGAAGAGCTCAGCGGCCTTAAGGCGCATTGGGAGAATGAGAAGGGGGCGATAAAAGAGATACAGGACCTGAAGGCGAAGATAGACGAGGCGCGTGTGGAGGAGAAGACCGCCCAGCGGCAGGGAGACCTGGAAAAGGTGGCCGAGATACGCTACGGTCGCATCAGGGAGTACGAAGAGGAGATAAAAAAGACGCACGAAAAACTGGCCGAAATACAGAAGGATAAATGCCTGTTGAAGGAGGAGGTCGACGCCGATGACGTGGCTGAGGTGGTGTCAAAGTGGACGAAGATACCCGTCTCCAAGCTCCTGGAGGGCGAGAAACAAAAATTGCTGAAGATGGAAGACAAGCTTGAGGAAAGGGTTGTGGGTCAGGAGGTGGCCGTGAGGGCCGTTTCTGATGCGGTAAGGCGTGCCAGGGCGGGACTCCAGGACCCCAACAGGCCCGTGGGGTCTTTTATCTTCCTCGGTCCTACAGGTGTGGGGAAGACCGAGTTGTGCCGTGCGCTGGCAGAGTTCCTCTTTGACGACGAGAACGCCATGGTGAGGATTGACATGTCTGAGTTTATGGAACAACACGCCGTGGCCAGGCTGATTGGTGCGCCCCCGGGATACGTAGGGTACGAGGAGGGAGGCAGACTGACGGAGGCCGTCAGGCGCCGGCCTTATTCAGTAGTGTTGTTCGATGAGATAGAGAAGGCCCACAGGGACGTGTTCAACGTGTTGCTGCAAGTACTGGATGACGGCAGGCTCACCGACGGACACGGGCGGACCGTAGACTTCAAAAACACAATCATCGTCATGACGTCCAACATAGGTACACAGTGGATACACGAGTTCAGCGGGAAGGCTAAAGAAAAAGAGCTAAGGGAACGCATAAGTGAGGCGTTGAAAGAGGTTTTCAGACCGGAGTTCCTGAACAGGATAGACGATACAATTATATTTAACACTCTGTCGAAAGAAGAGTTACGCAAAATCATAGACATACAGCTCAAGGCCCTTCAAAAGAGGCTTGCCGAACACAACCTGAAGATTGCTATACAGGACAGTGTTAAGGACAGGTTGTTGGAGGAGGGTTTCGACCCGGTCTACGGGGCAAGGCCGCTTAAACGAACCGTGCAGCATCTCATTGAAAACCCCCTTGCGGTGGATCTGCTTGAGGGTAAGTTTCCGGAAGGCTCTGTGATTGACGTGCAGACCAGTAAAAACGGTAAGATATCATTTAGCGCTGCGAAGGCTACCGCAGCGGCATAACAAAAAATATGAAATAAATCCTCCCGTACTGGAAATAACTAAACAAGAAGGGTGTTAGTTTTTTTGGTTATCCCGTAAGGAGGATTAAATCATGTTTGCTAAGCTGTTGATTATGTTCTGTTTAATTGTAGGGCTTGCGTTATCGGCTGCTGACCTCGGGGTGAGCGTTGCTGACGAAGAGACCACTACCATTCAAGGGACGGTTGTCTGCCTTGGGTGCACGCTGAAAAAGACGGAAGGGGCCAATGCCGCATGCAAGGTCTACGGTCACAAGCACGCTCTTGCGACAAACAGCGGAGAGCTATACTCTTTCCTCGAAAACAGTAAGAGTGAAGAAGTGATAAACACCGATAAGTATGCCATGAAAGAAGTGGAAGTTACCGGCAGGGTGTTTGAAAACGCACACATAATTGATCTGGAAGAAATTAGCGTTATCGAGGAGAAATAAGTAGAAGTCTGCCGAGAAGAATAGAAGAGAAAACACAGGCAGTCAACTTTATCTGTTAGTGTTTGGGCTTCAACGGGTATATTTACGTCCAGTGGGCCCCCGGTTGAGTGGCGATCCAGAGGGGGCCCCGTAGATGAAGGGAGACAAGACATGCGTAAATTTCTCACCGTGTTTGCCGCAGTTTCGCTTATTATTCTTTTTCTTTCCTGCCTGCCCCTGTCCGTCAGTGCTGAAGAAGAGGGGGCATTAGGCACGCTTGACCTCCAGGGCCTTAAGCAGCACCTTGCCGAAAACGACGGTAAGGTGGTGTTAATGAACTTCTGGTCCCCGTTCTGATCCGTCTGCGGGAGGGAGGTTCCCTTCCTAATGGAGCTTTATGATAAGTACAAAGAAGACGGGCTGGAGATTATAGGCATGTCCATGGGTGCCCCACCAAATATGGTTAAGCTCTTCATGGAAAAGACGGGTATGAACTACCCTAATTTTATCGCGGGCAAGGACGTACTGGAGACGTACTCCGTGAGGGCTGTTCCTTTCAATATATTCTTTGGAAGAGACGGTAAGGAACGCGCGAGGGAGTTGGGGTACAACGAGCAGAAGAAAAAGGAGATTGAAAAGGAAGTAGCGGGGCTTCTGAGGGAATAGAGTATCTTGTGGCGGGTATCCGGACGTAAAGAAGGGGGAGCATCTTGTACAGGACCCTTTTAATCCTGGCCGTTACGGTATGCGTGTTGTTTTCCTCTCGAACAGGACCCGTTTACGGCAGGTTTATTCCGTTGCTGCCCGGGATAGACCTCTCCGAACTCGAGGCCAGACTTCACGCCAACAAGGGGAAGGTGATAATCCTTGAGTTCTGGATGCATAATTGCCCAAACTGTCTAAGAGAAGCGCCCTTTATGAGCAAGATGTACCGCAAATATAAAAGGCGGGGGCTGCTTGTAATCGGTCTATCCGTAGACGAAGACTACGAAGACGCCCGGGAGTTTGTGTTAATAACGGGCATCAGATATCCCACCTTTATGGCGGATAAGAGTATTATGGACGCCTTTGGAGTGAAGTCCGTACCGTATCATGTTTACATTGACAGAAAGGGAGGGATACGCTGGCAGGATGTGGGGTTCTACAGTGACAGAAAGAAAGAGATCGAAAAGAGAATTATCGAGCTGTTGAAGGAAAGTAGTTAGGAGCCGGCGTAGTGCCTGTTGTCTCATCTCAGCAAAGCCAGGCTCAGCCTTACTTATAGAGACGTCTTGTGGAGAGACGTAATGCACTCTGTGGAATGAGCATGCGAAGGACATTTGTATCAATAACCCTGCTGCTGGCCCTTATGTCGTGGTCGCCGGCCTACCTTCCTGCAGGCGATAAGACAACAACCGTGGGGAGGCTCAATGCCGCAGAGCTTAGGAACGTAATCAAAGAAAACAAAGGAAAGGTAGTGGTCCTTTGTTTCTGGAGCACCCTGTCTTCCATTTCCAGAGAGGAAGTGGTCTTTCTGGACACACTCTACGGCGCCGGTGAGAACGGTGTACTTGAGATTATAGGTGTTAACGTCGAGGGGGCAGAGCCGGACGTAATTGCGTCTTTTGTGGACATAAAGCAGATAAGATACCCCGTATTTGTGTGTGGGGACAACGTAATAGAGGCCTACGACCTTCAATTCATACCCGTCACCTTCATCCTGGGCAAGGACGGCCGGGTACGGCACAAAGAAATTGGATTCAGTGAGGATGCAAAGCCAAGGTTCAGGAAGCTTATACAAAAGTTATCCATGGAAGAGTAGAACGTGGCGGTTTTATGGCTAAAACATACCGGCTTTTGTCTTCTTGGTCTTCGTAATTTTTGGGGCTTTCTCCTTGTAACCCGGGGCCCTGGTCCTAGGCCTTGAGGACTTCCGCTTGCTCATGTCTTCCCACCCTCAGCATCTCCAGAAAACCTTCAAACCTGGTGCTAATCTGGCCCGCCATTACGTTGTGGTTGTCTACACAGTCCCCGTCAATGTTCAACACCGGGACCCCCTCCCGGTAGAGTTGTTTCTTTATTGTGGGCACCGCGGCATTATTCCTTCTGCATCCCCACTGAGAGAATACCACCGCGCCGTCTATGTCGTATTTACTCACCAGCTTTTTGATAACCTTTATCCTGCGTTCAAGAGGACCGTTATTGGGGTTTGAGATGAGTTTCCTGGCAAGGCTCTCATATGGCCTGTCGGGGTCCAGCGCATCCCAGTACACGTAGTTTATCTCTTCAAAGGCGATCTTAGTATCACTGCTGACGTCTATCTTCGCGGGTATTTCAGCCTTAAAGTAAGGTTTAAGTTCCAGCCACAGGAGCCTTATCTTTCTATCAGGTTTTGAGCCGCGTTCCTCTTCGGCCTTTACCTTCTCCCTTAGTTCCAGAGAAAGCCTTGTATAGAATTCCTCCGTCATCCGGGAGCCTGAGAGCATGTGAGAGGGCAGCATGAAGCCCAATGCCCTTGTACCCGGCAGGTGTGCAAAGGGGCTGACTCTTGCCTCATTCACCTCCAGCATACGTTGACGGGTCGTATTGGCCGTTTCTATGGTCTTACGGAGCCTTTCAGGGTCCATCTTGCGGCCGGATGCCTCTTCAAGCCCTTTTACCAGGTTCCTTAATTGTCCTGCCAGATATCGCACCGATTCACTGCTGAGTTCATAAGGCACGTCCAGGACAAGGGTTTTCTTTCCTGTAATGGGCTCACATATCTTTATCATCTTGAGGTTAGAGTCACATATGGAGCTTGTTGCCGCGTGCGCAATGGGTCTGGGCATATAGCCTTTGTAGGCAAAGCCGAGGGCCGACTTGTGGAATGAACATACGTCTATGGGGACACCTTCGGAGTCTGCCTCCATCAATCCCCTTGAACTGTGGCCTCCACATGCGGAAAGCGCAGCACCCACCTCAAGGCTGAACGGGAGCAACCCCATACCGAAGAGTATTTCTGAGGGGACGAAGAGGCTTGTCCATACCACCCGGTCTTCATTCTTATAGGTCTGGTAGAAGTACTTGTAACCCTCTTCTGTCAGAAATGCCAACGACTCCATACCGTTATTGGTATTATCTTTGACAAATAGATGTCCAAAGCGGCATAACTGCTTCAGGAAGAAGCGTACGGCGTGGGCCTCAACATCTTTCTTTAGCCTGTCGAATTGTCTCATCTTAGTTTTGCGAGGTTAAAGGGGAACGACAGCTTCTTGCCGTCACCGTTTTTTAAAATCAAGGTGACCTTTGCCTTGGGGTCTAAATCGGGTATGTCAAACTTGTAAAAACACAGGGCCCAGTAACGTGGAGAGTCTGGAAAAGAGCGCGTGTATTCCGCACTGGCAGGGACTTCCTTCTCGCTGGGTTCCAACTTCTTGTCCTTGTACATAAGGACTGCTTTATACTCATCTGCAAACTCTGCGTCGTCTCCGTAAATAGAACACCCGAAGACCAGCTTGCCCCTGTTCTCGGAGAGCGTCTTTTTTATCTCACCTTCACTGGGTTCGCGAGATCTCCGGGACATCTCCTTTGAAAGAATCGCCAGGTTCCCAAACGGGGTTATAACCGTGGCAGAACCCACCCCGTAGCCCAGATTCACCCTCCAAACCTCTAGTACCTCTGGATGTGAGAGCTCTCTTCTCGAGTTGCCGTACTCCAGGGCGTCTTTTATGTCCTTTTCGCTGAGTTCCAGCTGGATCGATTGCGCCGGGGCGGCTGAAAGGACGGATAACAGGAGATAACAGGTAAGAATTTTTATGAATCTATGCATTGACCTTGCCTTTCCCTGACAGGGGGTGTTGAGAGGTGGAACTTATACATTTTCACTGACATTATTATGCACCATTTGTGATGTATAGTAATGCTGTTCAAACACAAAGGCCCAGGATGAGCAACAGGACTGCCGCAGCAAGGAAGTGCTGGGAGACGTCAACAAGTATGCTTTTCTCCCTTATCCCCACTATTTTCCTGTGTTTTTCTATGGCAGAGCGGAAGATGTCTTCCAATTCTTCCCCCGTCGCGTCATGCACGTAGCTGCCGCCTGAAAGCTGAGCGATCTCGCTTAGAAAAGACGGGTTGGGGCGCGTCTTAATAATCTTGTCATGCTGGTCTTTCTCATAACCTACGGTAACGCCGTACCTGTCTTTTTTGGGGATGCGTGTCGCCCTATTGGGATCCCCTATGCCTATCATATATAGCGAAATGTTCTTCTTTTCAAGTAGTAATCTTATCGCCTCGGCTACCTGGCTTCTCACACCTATCTGCTCCTCACCGTCGGTCAGCAATATCAGCACCTTCTCGACGGGTTTGTCGCTGAAGGAGTCCATGGATATGAGGAGGGCGTTGCCGATATTTGTGCCATAAGGCACAACCCTTGAGTAATTCTCGTTTATGAGGTTCAGCAACCTGAGGAAGATGTGCTCGTAGTCCCGGGTTAGATAGGGCATAAGGGAGAAGGCCTTACCTGCAAACGCCACAAGGCCGACATTGTCGTTATGGAGCGTTTTCACCAGGTTTCTTATCTCTGTCTTCGCCCTTTGAAGCCGGTTTGGTTTGACGTCATCTGCCAGCATACTTATGGAGACGTCCAGGGCAAAGACAATCTCCATTCCCTCCTGCTCGTACTGTTCCTCGGTAGTGAGCCACTTAGGGCCTAAGAGTACCAGGGCCAGCGCGGCGCCCGCAAGGCCGATGGACAGGCCCCTCAGGACGTCTCTAAACACCCGGGGGACGCGGCTCTCCCCCGCGACCAGCCCTATGCTGCCAAATTCTCTCAGCCACCTCTTCTTTTTCCAGCAAGAATACAGATAGAGAAAGAAGACGGCAAAGCAGATTACGCCTACCGGCCATAGATAAGCATCGTTGTCAAAAACCAGCATTTACCACCTCAGTCTTGGGCTGCCGCTGTATTGATACTTGTTGCCCCAGGGGAGCAGTTTAAGGGCCTGAACCCTCTCTTCCCTCTCCTCTTTGTCCGGGCTGAACATCATGGAGAACTGCAATTCGCCCAGACGCATCCTTTCGAGGTTCTTCTTTGCCTGAAAGTCCGTGTGGTTTATCCGGAGGACGTTTACGTAGCCCTGGGCGGCGTTGACGAAATCAAGTTTGTCGGCAAGCAGGTTGGCCTCATTGTAGAGAGACCTCGCCCTGAGAACCGGACTATTCGTCCTGGAGGCCTTCTTGAACCTGGCGGCAGCCTCATCTTTTTTCTCCAATAACGTCAGCACGACCCCGGTGTTGTATTCGAGTACAAGATCCTCCCCGCCCAATAAACGCAGGGCGCCGTTGAGTGTCGAGTTCCTTATCCGTTCGAGGTCCTCCAAGGCGCTCTTGTACCTGCTCATTGTGATGTCTTCTCTGGCCTTGGCCGTCAGTAGACAACGGTCGCGGACGCCCATCCCATAGGTTATCAGGCAGAGTGACAGAAAAGCTATAAACCCCTTTATGATAATTGTCCTGTTCATTTTATCTACACCTCAGGGTATCGTTATCCAAATATTTTCTACGGTGACCATTCCAAGAACGCAGACGAGTCCAAACAGTGCTGGATAGAAGTAAAGATCCTTCTTGCTGGTAACCTTTTCCAGGAATATTTTGTCTCTCTCAATGGAATCTATCTCCTTGTAAAATTTGGCTACCTCTACATAATCTTCTTTGTTGAAGTGCGGCCCTGTTATTACTTCCCCGCTCTTCATGAAATACGTCCCTCCGGTGGTCATTACACCTTTCTTAAGGTCTGATTTTCTTCGGGCCGCCAGTTCCGGTTCCACGCCCGTTTCTGCGGAGGGTTCTACCCCGACGGCATAAACCTTTATGCCAAGTCTTGAGGCCAGTCTGAGCGGCCTTGCGGGGTTTATACCCACGTTATATATGCCGTCGGTAAAGAGTATGATTATCCTGTTTTTCTTTGTCCCCAGCTCCTTGGCAACCTCCAGGGCGTAGTCTCCCAGTTTCTCTCTGTTAATGCTGTGTCTCAACTTCTTAATCTCAAACTTGGTGCCCATGTCACCCTCAATGAGCGCGATTATGGCGGTGAAAAGCCCCTCGCCGATAGCCGTCTGAAAACCCACCTGAGAGGCATGGATTCTCTTTATGGAATTCTCAAGCAGTGAGTATTCCTGAGTAGGCAGGACGACGAGCGCCGCGTCTGTGCCGAATATAGTTATGCCGATAAGGTCGTTTGGCCTCTCTCCTACAAAATCCGTGACTATCCCTTTAATCTCCTCCATGGCGTTGCCCGTCATGCTGAACGAGGTATCTATTGCCATTATCATCTCCCTGCCCTGTGTGTTCACCTCTATCTCCTGCAGGTCTGAGAGCGGATGGCAGAGCGCTATAATTGTCGCAGTGACGGCCAGGAACCACAACGCGCGTGGAAGCCTTATCGCTAAGGCCTTGAGCGGAGAGAGCTTCGGCAGCCTCCCAAGGCTTGAATATCCCACGTATCCACGCCATCTGAACAGCCGGAAGAGTAGATACATGAGCGGTATTAAGAGTAAAAATACGGGTGCTTCCAGGCTCATTTGTCTTCGCCGCCAGGCTGGAGCAGCTCCTCAATCCTGCCGATTAGCTCCTCAACCTTTTTTCTTTCCAGGCTTCCGCCAAAAATCTGCGTGTCCAGTCCCCTGAGTATCTCCTCCGAGGGCAGGGCTATCTCTGCGGGTATCCTGGTGAGCATTTCGGAAGTGGTTATCGCCAACGCCTTTTCCCTTGGCATGTTTGATAGTGACCCGAGATAGACCCTCAGCGCCGTATCCACGCCCTCCAGATGCTTTCGGTCCTGGTATTTCTCTCCGCTGAAGCGGAACGAAGACAGGAGCGCCCTTAACCCCTGCACTACCAGTTCGGGTGTTTCAGACGGCTCCTCTTTGGGAGGAAAGAAGTTCTCCCTGATGCTGCGCAGCCCCGCCGGAACAAGCACGAGGAGAAAGAGGGAGACGCCAAGGAATATCAAGAAGTAGCCCCTGAAGTAAAGCTCGCTCCTACTGTAGGTTATCGGTCCTTTTTGGCCCTCCAGCGGGACATCCACCACCTTAAGGAGTTTATTGATGATAACGGGGACAGGCTGTGTTTGTACTTCCTCCATTTCTACGACCTTTTGCTTCTCGCCGCCCAGTCCATCCGGCTTATAATAGAATACGGAGACCGGGGGTATCTCGTACTTCCTCTTCTCTCCCCCCATCTCGTAGATGGATAGATAGTAGTCAAGCTTCAGCTTCTTTATCTGTGGTGTCTCTTCATGCTGGAAAGACGAGTGTAAGAGGACAAATGGCTCAAAACTGACCTCCTGTAGATTTTTTAACAGTATCTCCGTATCCTTTTCATAAAGGATTGTAAGGTGGTAACGTATTATGTCCCCAATCTGGATGACGTCTTTATCGACCTTGCCTATTATTGTCAGAGGGACCTTCTTTACGGTTATGGGAGTTGAGGTGGCCAGCCCCTCCATCTGTGCCACTTCGTCTACAAACGAGACGCCGAAGGAGGGTACCGTATACTTGCCCTCTTTTGCGTCTTCCGGGAGGGACAGGATATACTGAATGACCCTAAAGTCTCGTTCGTTGTCAAATATCTGTCTCTCCCCGACGGTTACGTTGTCTACCTTAAACGGCGAGAGGTCAACATCCATCAGGTCCTCAAAGTGGACGTTTATCCCCAACCTCCAGATTACCTGCACCGTGAGTATCAGGGCCTTGCCGGTCACCAGTCTGTGTGTACCCGGGAAGATCCAAATCTCTATGGGCTTTGTTTCGGTCTTTTCAAGCATGGCGGTGGGAGAGGGTGGTTCGGGAGTCGTTTCCGGGGCATACTGGGCACTTACACAAAACGGGTATAAACACAATACAATAAAGAAGGTTATGACTATGACAATGAACCTCTTCATCCCTTCACCGCCCTTCTTGTCCTCGCCCTTTTCTCGAAGAAGTTTGCGAGCATGTTCACCCATACTCCCTCGTCTTCTCCTGTCTTTACGACTAAGTAGTCCAGACCGAGGCGTATAAACAGTTTGGCAAACCGTTCTCCCGTAAGAGGTTGCGAGAGGTCCAGGAAGCCAAACTCCCGGCTTTCCATGTCGCGCACCGCCAGAAAGGCCCTTGCCCCGGGAAGCACGTCCTCACGCTCGTCCTTAATCACAATGGGGATTACCTCGTGCTTCTTTGAAAGGGTGGATAAAGAGGCATGATAATTCTCTTCTGCGATAAAGTCAGACAGAATGAATACCACACTGGGAGCCAGGCTAAGACTGTTGACATAGACAAAGGCGGCATCCAGGTCTGTGAGTGTGCCGTGTGGTTCTTCCGCCTTCAGCGCGCTCATCAGCCTGAGGAGCTGTCTCTGGTTTAAGTTCGGAGGGAAATATCTCTCCACACGGTCGGTAAAGGTGAGAAGCCCGACAGGGTTGCCGCTCTCTCCCACCACCTCTGTCAGTATGGAAAGGACAGAGAACAGGACGTCTTCCTTTATTACCTCTCTTGCGCCGAATTTCCTGGAAGCACTTTTGTCAATGAGAAACAGCACCGAAGTCCTCCGGTCAGGGAGGCTGACTCTTATGTGAAGGCTCCTAGTCCTTGCCGTTGTCTTCCAGTCGATGGCGCGGAGGCTGTCACCGGGCTGATATTCCCTTATCTCGTCGAGTTCAAGGCCCCTCGGGCCAGTAACCGAACCGGTGAAAGGACCCTCGAACAGGCTTGAGGCGAGCCTGCGGAAATATAGTTGGATTTTTCTAGTTCTCGTCCTTTGGGTCATCTTTATTCAAGTCTTGGCACCGTCTCAAGCATGTCTCTTATGACTTCATCAGGGTCTATGTCGCTGGACTCTGCCTGGTGGGTCAGAATTACCCTGTGTCTGAGTACGGGGTAGGCCATGTCCTGTACGTGCTCCGGTAGCACTGTGTCGTCGCCCTTGATAAACGCGTATGTCCTCGCGGCCTTGGCCAGAGAGATAGAGGCCCTGGGTGAAGCGCCATAAAGCACCACACCCTTTATGAAACCGTTTGTGCTCTCTTCAGGCCTTGTCGCCCTTACAACCCTCGTAGAATATCTTACAATCGGGGATTCATCTTTAAGCGGGAACCACTCGGTTATATGGTGTCTGAGCTGAATTATATCATGCGGGTTGAATACCGCCTTTACGCCAGGTTCTTTATCCGTAACCTGTCTTTCCGTGATGGTTCTCTCCTCGGTGTAGGAGGGGTATTCTATCCTCAACTTCAGCATAAACCTGTCCACTTCAGCCTCCGGGAGGAGGTACGTGCCCGTCACCTCAATGGGATTCTGGGTGGCCAGTACGAAGAAGAGTTTTTCCAGGGCATAGGAGGTGCGGCCTATGGTGACCTGCCGTTCCTGCATGGCCTCCAGCAGCGCACTCTGGACCTTGGCCGGGGCACGGTTTATTTCGTCTGCCAGCAGGAGGTTGGTAAAGACAGGGCCCTTATGGATGGTGGCCTTCATGGTGGCAGGCTCTATCATCTCGAAGCCTATAATGTCCGCAGGGATAAGGTCCGGGGTGAATTGTATGCGGTGGAATTTGGAGTCTATCGCCTGTGCCAGGGTCTTAACAGTGATGGTCTTGCCAAGGCCCGGGTAGCCCTCAAGCAGGATGTGCCCCTCTGAGAGAAGGGCCACAAGTATGCCCTCAATAAGCCCTTCCTGCCCGACTATAACCTTTCCTACCTCGACCTTAAGGGCCTCTATCTTTTGCCTCAGGTCTTCTATCGATACCTGCAAGGTATTTGGCCTTTATAAGATGAGCCGATAATACGATAAACGTATATCCTGCCGTTTAGAGCACTCCTGTGGAACAGGCACTAAAGCATTATATATTCATTCACTATCACAGGCAAGTACTTAGTCAGTCAACGTCTCGTAAGATAATATGACAGGAAGACAGCTCAATGTGAGGCGGGCCGTTTCGAACGTTGCGGCTATAATCTACTCTTCCGGCTCAGACCTCATAACTATTCTTGGGTTTTTTCCCCTGTAGACCTCCATAAATGTGTCGTTTTCCAGTGCCGTCGTGACAGGTTCCATCAGTTTGTTGTACTCCTGTACATATTTCAGGTATTCTCTCGGACATTCCTTGTACACCATGTAAAGGCTCAATACCCTGATTGAGTCCGGCGGGTCGAGAATGGCGAACTGCATGGTCTCCGTCCATGACAGCCTGTCAAGCTCTCCCTCCAGAAGCGGATCGCCCTGCCGGTACGGGCGTTTATCTTTAAAATGTTTCTGGTACCATGTTGTGGCCAGGTAAAAATGTTCGTCCTCGTCGGGACGTTCCCCTTTTACCTTGTCATAGATTTGTCTGGTAATTAACAGGATATTCTTCGTAACAACCTGTTGCTGTGTCGGATCTAATCCTGACCTCTTGAAACTCATATGACGCTCATAGCCTCTATTTAACGCATACTTCCCACCGCGAAGACGGCTATTATATAAGCTTCCGCGGATGCGGACAAGCCTCTTTAGTCGCGCGGAAAACACGCTACCATTTCCTTTTTCGCGGATAGAGTCTTTTTTTGTTTTCTAAGTCGGTGAGGAATGGTATCTTATTCGACACGGGGATAAAGAGGGGATACAAGATTAGAGAGGAATATGTATGGGAAATGACATAAGAAGCTCAAGGTTGACCGGGCTTATCGCCGGGTTGCTCATGGCGATTCTGGCGGTCGTGGTAATCCAGTTCCTTCTGTCTTTTTACGGGATGTCCAAGCTGCCGGAGAGACTTAAGGTCCCCGATGTATCTGGCACCAATGGTGGGGTTTACACCGTAGTGCCTGTTGATCCCGGCACGTCTGGGTACTTCGGCAGGGTCATTTTGACCAACAAACAGACCGGTGAGTCATGGATAATCTTTCCAAAGGGCCGTGCGGTCAAGGTGGAACTACCGGAAGAAGAATAATAGTACACCCTTGCGCTAAGGACAACCGAATAATGAAGAACACAGACATGATGCCCGTTTTGTGCCTTATGTGTGCGGTGTTATTGTGGCTAACTGTCTCCGTACTTGTCCTCTCCGGTGGTCTCACCCCCGTACCTGTAGCCCTCGAGGCAGGCATTTACTGTCTTGGCGTAGTCCTTATCGTGGAGGGATTTCTCCTGGAAATCCGCCGGTAAAGGCGCAACGTGTTTTCGGGCTTGTTTTCAGCACAAATTTATGTATAAACTGTGCCGTGCGCTATTATAAATACCTGCATAACCTGCTCAATGCCTCGAAGATGCCGTGTATGTAGAGAAGGAATCCGGGGGGACAAGAAGGATTATCCTCACAGCAAACACCGCGGACCTCCAGAAATTCTTTTTGGAATATGCTGAACACCCCAAGGCATTTAAGCAGCTGGACTCATTACATCGTATGCCGGCCGAGTAGCCATCCGGCGGATTGCCGGAAATACCCATTCTACACCAGGCTCATTATGCTTGACTATGGTTGCAGATAGCGGTAAATCCCGGCAACAGAGAAGCTCACCTCGGGGCATCTAGAAACTTATCACCCAATAGTCTAAACCTGTAGAAGGGGGGAGTAACGATGGCCGAGTTCTTAATGGGATTGTTGCTAGGCTTGTTTTTAGCAGTTATATTTTAAAGGCTCACTGGTTATAGCCGAACAGGATTTTGTATCAGTCAGGCAGAAAACCCGGTGAAACTCCGGGCGTGCCGGGTGGCATAACTGCCCTTGGACTGGAAACAGAAAGGGGCTGTTATGCCTTGCCTGCTGAGTCTTAAAGCGATAAGAAAGCAGCCTGGGAGCGGGCAATAAGCCGAGTTTTGTCGTGGGTGACCATTAATCTGGGACGCGCCTTTCAGCACGCCTCAAACGGCTTACCCGGGGGTCATAGCGAAGCGGGCCGCTTCATCCCCCTCTATTCAGCCTTTCTCCGGGTGGGGTTTACCATGCCGGTCCTGTCACCAGGACCGCGGTGGGCTCTTACCCCGCCTTTTCACCCTTACCCCTCACCGAAGTGACGGGCGGTATGTTTTCTGTGGCACTTTCCCTGGGATTGCTCCCGGTGGGCGTTACCCACCACCCTGCCCTGTGGAGCTCGGACTTTCCTCCCGCCTGCTCGTGGCGTGCGGGCGGCCACCTCGCCTGCTCCCGGGCCGCTAGCCTTCAGGGAGGCAGAGTATCTTACCACAGTTCAGGCACGGTATCAGCTCCTGTTTCCTGTGGACCAGGTTGTAGGTCTGGGGAGTCAACTGCATAAAGCAGCCTCCGCACGCCTGCCCTGATACCTCTACCACCGCTTCACCGTCTTTTTCTACCAACCGCTTATACAGCTCAAGTGATTCTTTATCTATCTGTTGCGCGATTTCCTGCCACGACGCCTTTGTTTCTTCGATGTTCTTGTCTAAAACGGCAATTTCGCTTTCCACCGCCACCTTCAGTTCATCGTGTTCCTTTTCCAGTGTCTCCTTCTCTCTTTTCTGGTCTTTTTCTCCGGCGGTCACGTTTTCCATATCGGCCATCATGGAGAGTATCTTATCCTCCAGAAGGCTCTTGTCCGCTTCCCTTCCTCCTATTTCAGAGAGGACAGCGCTGTATTCCTTATTGTTGTTTATCTTAAGGAGCTTTTCTCTGGACTTCTGTATTTCTTCCTCTACGCACTTGAGGTCCAGGGACTTTTTGTCTATTTCTTTCTGGAAGTTCATTGACTCGGTATGCTTTTCTTCCAGGAGGGCCTTCGCCCCTTTGATCTTAGCCTTTGATTCGTTAATGCGGTTTTGTATTATTCCTTTTCGCTTGCTTGATTCCTGGATTTTATTGTCGATGGACTGGAGCCTTTTAAGCAGTTCCAGCCTGTCCAGTCCGGATTCTTTATTGGTTACTTCCAATGCCATCGAGGAACCCTTCTAGTTTCCTGCTCCTTACGGGATGTTGTAGTTTTCTGACAGCCTTTGCCTCAATCTGTCTTACCCTTTCCCTGGTAACGTTGAACTTCTTTCCCACTTCTTCCAGGGTATACGTGTAACCGTCTCCTATGCCGTAGCGTAGTTTTATAATCTCTCTTTCCCTGTAGCTGAGAGTGTGGAGGACGGTCTCTATCTTCTCCTTGAGCATCTCCTGTGTGGCCGCGGAGACGGGGGATTCGGCCTTTTCGTCCTCGATGAAATCGCCGAACGAGCTGTCCTCGCTCTCACCCACCGGCCGGTCCAGGGAGATTTGTGAGCGGGAGATCTTCATTATCCGCCTTGCCTCAGGCACGGAGACACTCACCGCATTCGCAACCTCTTCTATGGTCGGTTCACGCCCCTTTTCCTGCAACAGCCGTTTTGACACGTTTCTGATCTTGCTCATGGTCTCTATCATATGAACGGGTATCCTGATGGTTCGCGCCTGGTCTGCGATGGAGCGTGTAATGGCCTGGCGTATCCACCATGTGGCATACGTGCTGAACTTATAACCCCGCTTGTATTCATATTTATCCACCGCCCTCATAAGCCCGGTGTTGCCCTCCTGAATCAGGTCCAGGAAGTTCAGTCCCCTGTTCCTGTATTTCTTAGCTATGCTGACCACCAGACGAAGGTTTGCGCTGGAGAGTTTCCTCTTGGCCGTCTCATGCTCCAGGAATATCTTGTCAATGCGTGTAACCTTCCTGCTGAGGCTGTCGGGCGTCTCCAGCACCTTCCTCTCCAACAGGGAAAGCGATTGGTTAAGCTCCCTCAGGCGGCCGTTGGTGGTATGACGGTTCCGTGTCCTGTTTATCTGCTCCTTGAGCGCGCTCATCTCTCTACGTATGGCCTGCAAACGGTATATTAACGGCCGTATCTTTTTTGTTATTATGTTAAGACCTGCGATTCGCTCCAGGGCGTTGCGACGTCTTGACCGTATCTTCCGCAGCAAGTTTACTCTTTCCGTCTCTGTGGTTTTCTTTAAGCGCGCCTTACTATAGTCATTCGTGTTTAACTCAATTGTCTTCCTAAGCGCCCTTATTTCTTTCGGCAGCCTCTGGAAAATCCTTTCCCTGCCGGTATCTACGGTGAAATCTAACTTCATGATTCCTTCGGCACGGCCACCTCCGTTACACAGATTCTCCAGGGCATCCACGTAGACCTCGATGTTATAATC
Organism: Candidatus Bathyanammoxibius amoris; assembly: GCA_024451685.1. NCBI lineage: Bacteria > Pseudomonadati > Planctomycetota > Candidatus Brocadiia > Candidatus Brocadiales > Candidatus Bathyanammoxibiaceae > Candidatus Bathyanammoxibius > Candidatus Bathyanammoxibius amoris. The sequence goes on from JAMXCW010000002.1 coordinate 47,945, forward strand.
GGAGGAGAAGACCTTTCTGAATATGCGTTTCTTGGTTATCTCGATCTCCTTGGCAAGCTCTATTTCTTCGTCTCTGGTGAGCAGGGGTATCTCGCCCATTTGGGTCAGATACATCCTTACAGGGTCGTCTATCTTCTCCGGAATAACGACCTCATACCCTCCCTCGGGCAGTCCTCCTTCAGCAATCTCAAGCTCCGCCGCGTCACGGGCATCGACCTCGGATTCATCGATGAGGTCTATCCCTATCTCATCCAACATTATCAGGATGTCGTCTATCTTTTCCGGTGAGACGACGTCGTTGTCGGGGAGAATATCGTTAAGCTCCTCGTAGGTCAGATAGCCCTTTTCTTTTCCCCGTTGAGCTAGTGTTTTTATTTTTTGTCCCAGCTTTTCCATTAAATCACGCCGTGTCATTGTGTCCTCTTTCGAGAAAGATGTGCAAGCTTCGTCTTTTCATGAAATTCTCTCAGAAGCTTCGCCTCTTCCATCTTCTCGTCACTATCCAACGTCTTTATTCTCTCTTTTGTGTCACCGATTTTCTTTTTGCTTTCTCGTCTCTTTACGTAATAGACACAATCATCAAACCGGTTACGGTAGTCGCCTCTTTCAACATCAAAGGTAACGTCGGCAATGGCCCTTGCGGGTTCATCGCCGTGGAAGAACGGAATCAGGTCCACTTCCCTTACATGACCGTTCTTGCGGTAAATCTCTAAGGCTTTGCTTGCTATCTCTCTGATGCTCTCGGTCTTCAGGGCCTTTGGTCCTACTTCTGCCTCAAACTCCTCTATCAGCTCATTGTGGGAAAGCAAAAGACCCAAAAGTTCCTTCTCCGCCCGGTAGTCTACACCGGGACCTGTCGTTACAACGGCCTCATCGTCCGCGGTCTTCCGTATACCATAGGGTGTTAAATTCCTGAACTCACGTCTCAATATATCTTCTTCAACCGCCATCTTCTTCGCTATGTCCTTTACAACGAGTTGCCGTTTTAACTCGTTCGGGATCTTCAATACCATGTGGAGAAGCTCCCTTATCGCGGCAAGTTTACCGGAAGCCGTTGAGACGTCGTGTTTCGCCTCTACCATCTGCACCTTAAAGCTGAAGAAATCAAGCGCATTACCAAGTAGTTCTTTAAACCGGTCTGCCCCATCTCTCAGTATAAATTCACAGGGGTCATCACCTTCGGGCAGTTGGACTACCCTGGCCTCAATCTCCTCTTCTGCCAGTATGTCCAGGCTCCTGTCAGAAGATTTCCTCCCGGCAGTATCGCCATCCAGAACCAGGACAACCTCCGGAGTCCACTGCCGGAGCGTCCTTATATGCTCTACGGTGAGTGCCGTGCCCAGGACCCCCACCGCGTTAGAAATGCCTTCCTGATGGGCTACTATTACATCGGTGTAGCCCTCCATTATCAGGGCCTTTCTATTTTCAAGGATGGAGGGTTTCGCCGCGTATAATCCGTAAAGGCACCTGCCCTTACTGAACAATCTCGTCTCCGGGGAGTTGACGTACTTCGGTTCCGAACCGGATAAGGTCCTGCCGCCAAACCCTACCACGCGGCCAAGATAGTCGGTAATGGGAAACATCAAGCGGTTTCGGAACCTGTCATAAACACCGCCACCGCCGGACTTGGCTATGATAAGGCCGGAGGATTGTAACCTGGAGAGAGGTATGTCTTTGGCCTGGGCCAGTCGGACAAGTGTATCCCAACTATCGGGAGCCAAACCTATCCGGAACTTTTTAATGGAGCTTTCTTTTATTCCGCGGTTTTGAAGATAGTCCCTTGCAGGCTTTCCCTCTTCGCCCAGAAGACATTTATGAAAGAACTCCACCGCAAGATGATTAACTTCATAGAGTGGAACCCTGCCCTCGGACTTGCCCTCTTTTCCGCCAGGTTCCGGTATGTCAACCCTGGCCCTTTTAGCTAATACTCTCAGGGCCTCAGGAAAGGAAAGACCTTCCTTCTTCATTACAAACGTGAAAACTGTGCCACCCTCGCCACAACCGAAACATTTATATATTTGTTTCTCAGGACTAACTGAAAAACTTGGCGTCTTCTCTGCATGAAAGGGACACAGGCCTGTAAAATTCTTTCCGGCACGCTTGAGGTTTACGTGCCGATTAATCACCTCCACGATGTTTGTAAGTCTCTGTACTTCATTAATCTTTTCGCTGGAGGTATATCCGGCCATACAGACCCTTTCATTTAGCTATAGAGTCTTTAAACTTTTAAATTCTATCACAATATCACCAGGAGTCAAAGAAATAGATTGAAAAAGATTGGTTAACAACGTCGGTTTTTTAGGTAAGGTGTGTGAATACGGGAGGTTACACGCACATCCGGTTGGTTTCTTCACTAAAGATGGCGCGAAGGGGATTTTTTGAAAAAATCCCCTTCGCTAAAAAGCTCGTTCTACCTACAACGCCCCTTGGCCTTTTTTCTTTTGGCCTTCTTTTTAGCCTTTTTCTTTACTACCTTCTTTTTAGCCTTCTTTTTGGCCTTCTTTTTGGCCACTTTCTTCACCTCCTTCCAAAACTTTAGTTCACTAAGTAACTAAACTTGCCGGATTATAACAAAACAACGCGTGTTGTCAAGCAAGTTTTGGCTTTTTTTGTAAATTTTGCCAAAAAAAATCCAAACCGGCAAAAAAAGTCTGGAAGGCAAAATCCGGGTGAAGTGTGCGCTACAGCCTCATGGTGACACCCTTTGACTTAAGGTAGCGCTTGACATCGTGAATGGAGTATTCCTTGTAGTGGAACACGGAGGCGGCCAGGGCCGCGTCTGCCTTACCAATGGTAAAGACGTCATAAAAGTGTTCCAGTCTGCCTGCGCCCCCGGAGGCAATTATGGGTATGGACGCGGCCTCTGAGATGCTGCTGGTGAGTTCGTAGTCGTAACCCTCCTTTGTGCCGTCGCAGTCCATGCTGGTCAGTAAGATTTCACCCGCCCCCCTTTTCTCGACCTCCCTGGCCCACTCTAACGCACCTACGCCTGTGGGCGTGCGGCCGCCGTTTACGTAGACCTCCCAGCCGCGCTCATTCCCCGCCCGCTTCGCGTCTATGGCCACCACAATACACTGGCTGCCGTAACGCCGGGACGATTGATTAATAAGTTCCGGGTCTTTTACTGCCGCGGTATTTATCGCAACCTTGTCCGCCCCCGCCCTGAGCAGCCTGCGGATGTCTTCCAGGTTGCGCACGCCACCACCTACCGTCAGGGGTATGAAGACCTCAGAGGCGGTCGCGGACACGACGTCTATGATGATGTCTCTTTCCTCGTGTGAGGCGGTTATGTCGAGGAAGGTTATTTCATCGGCGCCTTCCCGGTCGTAAAATTCCGCTACTTCGACGGGGTCGCCGGCGTCCCGGAGGTTAAGGAATTTCGTTCCCTTTACGACCCTGCCGCCCTTTACGTCGAGGCAGGGTATGATTCTCTTTGCTAACATTTGTTGTTAACGCGGATATGCAAAGTTATAAGAAAATGGCTGATAGCCAACTTCTTGCCGGAGCCGGTTTTCTAGCATATTTATTATGTTCCGTCGAAGAAGCTCAACGTCTTCATCGGAAACTTCGAAGCCAACAGTACTATCAAACTTTTCCCTAGGCTTGTCACTGATAACACTTAGGGTTACTCGGTATTCACCCGGCTTCCAGTAAAACATTTGATCGTTGACATACGTGTAAGCTTGCTTATATTCATCGGTATTTCGAAGTTCTTTAAAAGCAGTCTCAATTGTGGCAGTGTCTTTATACACTAAATCGTAAGCGTTTATCCAAATAGAATCAGTTTTTCGAATTATTCTTTCGAGGTACGGACGCATCATATTTTGTGTATCTTTATCATAAAATACGAGAACATAGCGGTAAGGCTGATCTATTTTACATAGAAAGCTTGCCGGTAGGATATATATTTAACTTTCCGACTTTCCGGCGATTCCAAAGAGAAAAAATCCAGGGTTGTATCAAAGCCAGTATGGCAACAATTGCGATAACGACATCAGGATTTGATAACTTGTTTACTTCCATCGATAATCTACTTTGCTAATGAGTTAATAGCTTACTCTAAGAAAAAAAGCTTTCTTATGATACACATTTTAACTTGGTAAAGAAGTACTTATTCAAATTTATGCCTAAAAATCCTTTTCCGGGCTGGACGCCTTTGCGTAGAGTTTTTTGGGGATTCTTCCGGCAAGGTATGCGAGCCGGCCCGATTCGCAGGCGTGCCTCATGGCCCTGGCCATCTTCACAGGGTCCTTTGCATGGGCTATGCCCGTATTGAGAAGCACACCCTCGCATCCGAGTTCCATGGCTATAGCGACGTCGGAGGCGGTGCCCACACCAGCGTCTACTATGATGGGCACCTTTGCGTTCTCGAGGATGATGCGGATATTGTTTTTATTCAATATGCCCTGGCCGGAGCCGATGGGGGCGCCGGCGGGCATCACACTTGTGACCCCCACGTCCTCGAGTTTTTTTGCGATGACCGGGTCGTCTGTGGTGTATACCAGCACGGTAAAACCGTCTTTGACCAGTCGCCTCGCGGCCTCCAGGGTGCCGACCGGGTCAGGCAAAAGAGTCCTTTCATCCGCCAGCACTTCCAGCTTTACCATCTCGGAGATACCCGTCTCCCTGGCCAGATGGGCCGTGCGGACGGCCTCGTCTGCGTTGTAGCAGCCAGCCGTGTTGGGCAGGATCGTGTACCGGTTGGTATCTATGTAATCGAGGAGTGACTCTTTGGGACGGTCTTTAAGCTTGAGCCGTCTTATCGCGACGGTGACCACCTCTGCGCCGCTTACCTCCAGGGCCTCGCGCATCACCTCCATCGAGGGATACTTGCCCGTGCCCACAAAGAGCCTTGAGGTGAACTCGTATTTTCCCAGGCGAAGCGTGTCTTCCTGCGCCTCTTTAGCGGGGGTCTTTCCCATGATATAAAAACTACCTGCTAGCCTCCACCCACAAACGTTACTATCTCAAGGGAGTCGTCTTCTTTTAAGGGTTGTTCCTTTAGCTTGCCGCTGGGAAGGACCTTGCGATTCAGCTCCACGGCTACAGGGCGCTCACCGATGCCCAGTGAGTCCAATAGTTCCTGCACCGTCATGCCGTCCGGATGTGTCTCGGTCTCGCCGTTTATTATGAGACGCATATTTCTTACCTACCTGCCTGCCTGGGTACTTATCCCTGCTTTTTGGCCCTTACATACTGGTCAATGGCCTTTGCCGCGTCCTTGCCCGCGCCCATCGCGAGGATTACGGTGGCGGCGCCGGTAACTATGTCTCCCCCCGCGAAGACCCCTTTCTTGGTGGTCTCGCCGGTTTCATCATTCACCACGATGGTGCCTTTTGCCGTTACCTCCATGCCGGTGGTGGTCATGGGAACAAGCGGGTTCGGGCGCGTTCCAAGCGCCATTATCACACAGTCAACGTCCAGTACAAACTCTGAGCCCTTTATCGGCACGGGTCTCCTGCGTCCCGAGTCATCCGGCTCTCCAAGCTCCATCTTTAGACATTCTATGGCCTTCACCCAGCCTTTATCGTCTCCCAGTATCTTGACCGGATTGGTTAAAAGCATGAACTTGATGCCCTCTTCCTCTCCGTGTTTAATTTCTTCTATACGGGCCGGCATCTCGTCTCTGGAGCGGCGGTACACGATGTATACCTCCTCGGTGCCCGGCATCCTCAGGGACGTTCGCGCGGAGTCCATTGCCACGTTGCCCCCGCCTACCACTGCGATACGCTTTCTCTTCAACAGCGGCGTGGCGTAATTCGGGTCATATGCCTTCATGAGATTGGCCCTGGTCAGGTACTCGTTAGCCGAGTACACGCCGCAGAGGTTCTCGCCGGGGATACCCATAAACATGGGCAGCCCCGCACCCACCGCCACGAACACGGCATCAAAACCATCGTTCAGGAGTTCGTCTACCGTCTCCAACTTCCCGATGACGATGTCCAGCTCTATCTTGATGCCCAGCTTTTTCAGATAATCCACCTCAGCGCCCACAATCGCCTTGGGCAGCCTGAATTCGGGGATACCGTAGAGGAGCACCCCGCCGGCTTTATGGAGGGCCTCAAACACCACTGCCTCGTGGCCCATCTTGACCAGTTCCCCGGCGGCTGAAAGCCCCGCAGGGCCGGAGCCCACGATGGCCACCTTATACCCGGTGGGTGGTTGTTTCTCCGGTATCTCCACCTCTCCCTGCTCCCTTTCGGCGTCCGCCGCGAAGCGTTCCAGGTTGCCGATCCCGACGGACGTCCACTTCTTGGCTACGATGCAGACCTTTTCGCACTGGTCTTCCTGTGGACAGACGCGCCCGCAGACCGCAGGGAGGCTGTTCGTCTCCTTTAACTTTCTGGCCGCGCCGACGAAATCACCCTCGGCGATAAGCTTTATGAACGCGGGGATGTCGATGCCTACCGGACAGCCCGGCACACACAGGGGCTTCTTGCACTGAAGACACCTAAGGGCCTCTCTCTTCGCCATCTCGGCCGTATAGCCCGTTGGTACCTCGTCCCAGTCCTTCGCCCTTACCTGAGCCTCTCGCTCCGGCATGCTTGTGCGGGGTTGTTTGTGCATGTTTTTAAGATTCTGTTCTTCGTCACATGAAGGGGTGGTGTCGTCTATCATTTCTTCGCCTCCTGGGCCACCTGAGCCCCATGTGTGCTGTTAAACCTGTCGTTCATCTCTTTTTCCTCGTCCGCGTATATCTTCAGTCTTGTCATAAGCTCCTTAAAATCGACCTCATGGCCGTCAAACTCCGGCCCCTCCACGCAACCGAACCTGGTTACTCCCCCTACGGTCACCCTGCAGGCGCCGCACATACCGGTCGCGTCTACCATTATCGGGTTGAGGCTTACCACGGTCTTTATCCCGTACGGCCTGGTGACTTCGCTTACGGCGGCCATCAGGGGAACCGGACCGACCGCCACTACCAGGTCAATTTTCTTACCGTCGTCTATGAGTTTCTTCAGCGCCTGTGTCGGAAAACCGTGAAAACCGCATGAGCCGTCGTCGGTACAGATTACCAGTTCGTGACTTATCGCCTTCATCTCGTCTTCAAACATCAGCAGGCCTTTATTCCGGGCGCTTATCATCGCTATAACGTGATTGCCCGCCTCGTAGAGGGCCTTCGTGATGGACATGCCCAGGGCGGTTCCCAGGCCGCCGCCTATAGATACCACCGTTCCAAACTTTTCGATATGGGTGGGCTGGCCCAGCGGGCCGGCGACGTCCTGCACGTAGTCTCCCGCCTTCAACGTCGCCAACAGTTTGGTGGTGTAGCCCACGGTCTGGAATACGATGGTGATTGTGCCCGCCTCGGAGTCTGAATCATTAATGGTCAGGGGGACCCTTTCCCCGGTCTCATCCACCTTGACCATGACAAACTGCCCCGCCTTCCTCTTCCTGGCGATCCGCGGCGCTTCAATAACCAATCTGTAGATAACTTCGCTGAGTTGTTCTTTTTCTCGCACCTTAAACATTTATTTTGCCCGCGTCAAATCTGTTGAATGTTCAGTAGAAACAAAAAGAGCAACCCGTATAGAATCATAAATAAATCACCTGGGTTGCTTCATCAGGTGTGGCCCTTTTCGCATATTAACGATATCTCCGGCCAAATGCAAGAGGAGATTTGACAAGGCACATGGATGGTTATATACTGAAAAATCGGATAAAGATGTTTAAGAGAGACTAGCCCAATTCTCAGGAATAAAGGTTCTCATGGAAGGCATAAAAAAGCTAAAAGAGCTTATAGACAGGTCCAAAAGGCCCTTGATAACGGCGCACATACGCCTTGACGGTGACGCCCTGGGGTCTGAGCTGGCGTTCTACCATGCGCTGAAGGCCATGGGAAAGGAACCCTGCATCCTGAACGATTCCAGTATACCAAGGGTATACAAATTCCTTGTCAAGGACGTTGACGCAAGGTGCTGGAATGACGATACCAGGACATCCCTTTCCGCCCCGGGAAAGTCATACGGCTTTGATCTGGCCATTGTGCTGGATACGTCTTCGGCAGAGAGAGTCGGGGGCGTACGTGAGGTCGTCTCCTCCGGGATACCAATCATTTGTATTGACCACCATCTGTGCACAGAGAACTTTGGCGACGTAAGTATTGTGCATACAGAGAAGTGCTCTACCGGGGAAATCGTCTACGATTTATTTCGCGGCATGGACGTGGAGGTAACCCCTGAGATAGCCAGGGCATTATACGTGGCAATAATAACGGATACAGGCCGCTTCATGCATCGCAACACCACCTCGGACACCTTCAGGGTAGGGGCCTACCTGATAGACCACGGGGCGGATCCGACAGACATAGGACAACGCCTGTACAAGATGAACACCTACGGTTATATGCAGCTCCAGTCCATGGCGGTCAAGACACTCAGCTTCCATTGCGACAAAAAGATCGCCTGCATGTGGCTTACGAGAGCGATGATGCGCGAGGCCCATATGCCTCCCATAGACACCCAGGACTTTGCCGACCTGCCTTCTTCCATAGAGGGTGTAGTAGTCGGTGTGCTGCTAAGGGAACTGGGAGAGGGAAACAAGGTCAAGGTCAGTCTCCGGTCTCGTGACGGCATCGACGTCAACAAGATGGCTAATGGTTTTGGAGGCGGCGGCCACCAGAGGGCCGCGGGGTGTGAACTAGACGGGCCCATCCAGGAGGTCCAGGACCGGGTGGTAGAGGCCGCCATAAGGGCCTTAGAGTCCCCAGAGAAACTTGAGGAAGAAGCGCTTGCCTAGTCTTCACAGGTTGTAATGCCTGCAACCTGCGCCGTTAAAACTTCAATACATGCTACGCCATGGCCGGTAACAACAGGGACGAACTGGGCAGGATTGTCAGTTCATTAAGGGGGAAGCTGGAACTTGAAAAAAGTTTCGGGACGGATTTTGTGGTTAAGGGCCGCGCCGTGGAGGTAACTCCCGGGAAGAAAGAGGACGACCGGGTGCGGAACCTGGCCATACTGGAAGAGGATGCCGCCACCTGCATCAAGTGCCGCCTGAGCGAATCCCGCACGAACGTCGTCTTCGGTACGGGCAACGTATTTGCGGCCCTCATGTTCATCGGCGAGGGTCCCGGCTACGAAGAGGACCGGCAGGGTCTCCCCTTCGTAGGCAGGGCCGGACAGCTCCTGACAAAGATAATAGAGGCCATAAAACTCACCCGTGAGGACGTCTATATCGCCAACATGGTCAAGTGCCGCCCGCCTGACAACCGCACCCCGAGACAGGACGAGGTTTCTATCTGTTCAACGAGCTACCTCAAACACCAGATAGCGTTGATAAGACCAAAAGTCATCTGCGCCCTGGGTAATGCCGCCATCCAGTACCTGCTCGACACCAAAAAGGGCGTAACCACGCTGAGGGGGCAGTTCCATGATTATGACGGCATAAAGCTGATGCCCACGTTTCACCCGGCGTACCTGCTCAGAAACCCGGGCGAGAAGGGCAAGTGCTGGCAGGACATGAAGAAGGTCCGGGCACTGCTGGATGAGTTGGAGACGGACTGATACCCCGACCGGTTTGTTTGGCCCGCCAGGATGAACTCAGACCTCTGAAAAAATCGCCCTTACAATCTGCTTGCAGCTGCCCCATTTATGGGGCATCTATAAACAGCCTGATAAATCGGGCAACTAACATTTGGGGGGGGGGTACAGGACGACAATCCGTGCCGGGGTGCCACAGGTCTCAAAGGTACGGGATGGATACCTTCAATATTCCGGGAAAGCAAAGCGAATCCGGGTTGATTTTCTATTAAATTTCCGTTCCTCCCGTGCCGCTTATCAAATCCTTCAGTTTAACTCTTACTTCCTCTAAACTAAACGGCTTCAAAAGATAACCGATGGGTTCCGCTTCCTTTGCCCTCCGCAACGCTTTGTCCCTGTGGGCAGTTACAAATATAACCGGGATATTCAGCTCCGCCTTGATTATTTTAGCGGCCTCTACGCCGTCTATCTTTCCCGGCATGACAATATCCGTCACAAGTAAATCGGGCCTCAGCTCCCTGGCCATGCTTATGGCTTCTTCACCTGATAATGCAGCCTCGCCGGAGGTCAGGTAGGGCGGGTTTTACGACACATCTGCGGCTGCTTCGGGGGTTAGTGGCTCAGCAAGAGAGGGTTTATGTTTGGGAGGTTTCACCCCCTTTAGTCCGAGGGCCTTGTCCCCATCCCTCAGCCCATAGAGGATCTCCTCAAATTCCTTCATCCTTTGTTCTACGAGCTTACGGGAGGCCTTCTTATCCGCGCCCTCTGCAAAATACTGATTGATAAGAAAGGCCTGGTCATAAGTGCGCCAGCGCTCGTGCCCCGCGTAGTTTATTGCGTTGGCATCGCCTTTAAGTTTGTAGGTGAGATACAGTGCGGTTCCCGTCATACCGCCTTCCATTGCCAGCAGCATCAGCAATATGGCTGACACCTTTCAGAAGATGATACGGCGAGATTTCTTTTTTATCCTAGTTTGACTCTTCGTCAGTAGTCTCCTGTTTAACATATCTCTTGTACAGCTTATATCCGGCCACTGCTACCGTAATCAACGTTATAACCAATAGGGCAGACCGGAACCCCTGGAAGTATTCCGCGGCGTGGCTGAACTTGGAGCCAAAGAAAAAACCCAGTAAGAAGAAAAAGATGTTAGTGACTATAAATATAAACGCCCAGAACCTTGATATCTTTTTCATTTTGTTTAATACCTGCCTCGAAGCTTCGGGATTCAGAGAAATAAGGGTCTCTTCGTGTACCTGTTAAAACCGCCTCACATACCCATAAACATGACTGCGACGCCGGTCAGGGCTATTATCCCCCCGGCCATGACGTGCGACCACTTCTCCATGTGCCTGCCCGGCAACAGTTCCAGACCGCGAAACGCCAGCATACTCTGGAAGGCTATCATAAACACGGTGACCAGGGAAAAGGCCGCCGTGGTCAGCCACACGCCGTACCAGCCGTGCTGAACGGCAAGGAACATGAGGGGTATAAGGGGTTCACACGGGCCGAAGATAAATATGGCTATCAGCGCCCAGACGGTTACCGTCTTTGCGTTGTCCATATGGAGGTGGTTGTGCCTCAGGTGTTTCAGTCCCCAGAGGGCATAGGCCGCCCCAAAACCAATCAGCAGAAAGCCGGCGATGTTGCCCCTGAAGGATTCGGCCCCTTCAAGGTGGAACAGGCCGAGGCCCAGAAATATCCCCAGCGCGCCAAGGACTATACTCGACCCGACGTGCGCCACGCCCGCAAGCAGGCTCACTATAAGGAGCTTCCGGCGCGACCAGCCCTGCGCCCTGGCTATCGAAGCAAAAGGCAGCCAGTGGTCGGGCGCCAGCGAGTGTATAAAACCAATGCTTAATGCCGAGAATATTAGAGCTTCCATATCACTAAGTGTATTCTAGTAAAATCCGGTTTTTGCGGGAACGAAAATCTTCTACCTGCTCGCATACTTCTCGCCCCTGTCAGGGAAGATGGTTACGACCCTCTTACCACTCCCGCCACCCAGTTCACGGGCGATAACGACGGATGCAAAGGCGGCGGCGCCGGAGGATATACCCACTACAAGACCCTCCTCCCTGGCAAGACGGGCGGTCATGTCCTGTGCGTCTTCATCGCTGACCGCTACCACCCGGTCAATAATGTCCTTATTGAGAAGTCCCGGCAGAAACCCCGCGCCCAGGCCGTGGATGCCATGCGTGCCGGGCCTGCCGCCGGATATAACGGCAGAGCTCTTTGGCTCCACCGCCACCACCTGTACGGAAGGGATCTTTGCCTTGAGCACCTCACCCACGCCGCTAATAGTCCCTCCCGTGCCGACGCCGGCCACAAACGTGTCGATGTCACCCCCTGTGGCCTCAAGTATCTCAGGGGCGGTCGTCTTCCTGTGTATTTCGGGGTTTACCGGATTTTCGAACTGGTTGGGCATAAAGAATCTTGTGGAATTTGTTCGCAACATATCCTGCGCCCGCTTAATGGCGCCGGGCATCCCTTCCGATGAAGGGGTTAGCTCCAGTGCCGCACCGTAAAAGCTCAGCAGGGCCTTCTGCTCACCGGGCACGTTCTCCGGCATCACAAGTATCAGCTTGTAGCCGCGCACGGCTGCTATCATGGCCAGCGATATGCCAGTGTTGCCGCCGGTGGGTTCTATTATGGTTGAACCCTTCTTTAATTTACCCTCTCTTTCAGCGGCCTGGACTATCCCCAGGCATACCCTGTCCTTCACGCTCCCGGTTGGGTTGACGCCTTCCAGTTTCGCAACCACCTCCGCGGAACCCGTCTCCACCACCTTGCACAACCGGACCATCGGTGTGTTAAAGATGAGTTCCAGCGCATCGCCGGCGATTGCCTTACCGGAGACACCGGGTTCGCGGGACACTTTACCGCCTTCTGTTACCATGAGGAGAGGAATCTTTTTCTAAGTGTGTGCTATGTAAGAGTATATGATGGGGGCATTATAGGTTTGCAATAACGCGATAGCAAGAAAATTTCTTGTGAAACCCATTTTCTACCGTATTACAGTATACGGGTGCCTGTTTGTTTTTCTATTTTCTTGATTGCGGCGCCTAATTCCATTCTGAGTTTTATGTAGGCATCGGCGAGGCCGGGGGCGCGTTCAGCCCGAAATACGGCCTCGGCCTCTTTCAGATAGTCGTACGATTGGACCGTAAGCCGTGCTAATCGGTCTCTGTTCATCATTATAGTATTTGTGGAATTTCTGCTCAAGGAAGAGATCTTGTTTAAATTCGCATACGTCAGCGTCAACTTTTCCATGGCGGCGAGTCGCGGGACCTTTGTCAGCTCGAAACCCCTGACCTTAAGCGCCCGTTTCATATCCTCCACCGTTTCCATGGCCTTGTCTATATAGTTCTTCGCGGAGAGGTCGTCTCCGCGAGCTATCGATTTTCCGGCCATATCCAGCCGGGCGGCCCACTGCTTTTCCATCTTGTCTAACCGCTTCAGGTCATGTTGGGTCAGTGCTCTTCCGGGCCTCTTTTCTCCCTGGTGTGGACGGCCCTCATTAACGTGGGTTGGTCCTTGTCGGAAGCGGCTTTCATCCGGTGCACCCTGGACACATACGGCAGCTGCAAAAACCGTCACCAGAATTGCCGCCGGGGTAATCTTTTTCTTCACAAGCCCCTCTCTTTGTTACATTTGTGTTTATTTATTTATCCGGGGAGTGTACTATCATTTGCTCCCGTTTGCAAAAAGTTTGTTTAATTTTCGGAGTTATATCATTCTAATTAGCGCACAGGCTGCGTTTACGCGCAATACGCCCTTATTCCTTGACATAACGGTTGTTCCGGGATATGATAGAGTGTTTTATAAGCCAGCATTTTTTCCTCCAGAGGTTTTCCAATGTGGGACTATTCAGAAAAGGTGAAGGACCATTTCTTTCACCCGCGAAACGTGGGTGAGATACAGGATGCTGACGCAGTGGGCGACGTGGGCAATCTGGCCTGCGGTGATGCCATACGGCTCACCCTCAAGCTGGACAACGACCGTATCGTGGACGCCAAGTTCAAGACCTTTGGCTGCGGGAGCGCCATTGCGGCCGCAAGCGCCCTTACAGAGATGGTAAAGGGCAAAACGGTGGAGGAGGCCGAAAAGCTCACCAACCAGGATATCGCGGACTACCTGGACGGCCTGCCGGACGAGAAGATGCACTGCTCGGTAATGGGTCAGGAGGCGTTAGAGGCCGCCATCGCGAACTACCGCGGCTACGAAAAGGCACCTTCCGAAGAGGGTACTATCATATGTAAGTGTTTTGACGTAACCGACAAGGTTATTGAACGGGTAATCAGGGAAAACAATCTTGGCTCGATCGAACAGGTAACTAATTATACGAAGGCCGGCGGCGGTTGTAAGTCGTGCCATCCGGACATCCAGCAGATTATAAACGATATCAGGGGTCCCGCCGTGGCGGTGGCGCCTGAACCTAAACCCGTAAAGAAGATGAGCAATATCAAGAAGATGCAGCTCGTTCAGGAGACCATAGAGAAGGAAATAAGGCCCGTCCTGACGTCCGGCGGCGATGACGTGGAACTTGAGGATATAGATGGAGACACGGTGTATGTTTCCTTCCAGGGTAACTGCATCCACAACGCCACGTCGAAGGAAAAGGTAAGGCACACGGTCGAGGCGAAGCTGAGAGAACTCGTTACCGAAGACCTGGTAGTAGAAGAGGCTACTTGATGAGCAGGACCGTTTATGTAGACAACAACGCCACTACCCGGGTAGCAGATGAAGTAGTGGAGGAGATGCTGCCATATTTTACGGAGCTTTACGGTAACCCCTCCAGTATGCACACCTTCGGTGGTCAGCTTCACAAGAAGATAGAACAGGCCCGCGAGAAGGTGGCCGACCTCATCGGGGCCGACCCTTCTGAGATAACGTTTACAAGTTGTGGTACGGAGAGTGACAACGCTGCGATACGCGGGGCGCTAGAGTCTCATCCCAAGAAGCGGCACATCGTTACCACCCGTGTTGAGCACCCTGCCGTCCTTCACCAGTGCAGGCAGCTTGCCCGGCATGGCTACGAGCTCACTGAGATTGCCGTGGATCAGGAGGGACTCCTCGACCTCGGGGAACTGAGGGCGGCGATAAGGGGCGACACGGCCATTGTATCCGTCATGCATGCCAATAACGAGACCGGGGTAGTCTTCCCCGTGGAAGAAGCCGCTCAGATAGCCAGGGAAAAAGGGGCGGTATTCCACACCGACGCAATCCAGACGGTCGGCAAGTTACCAATGGACATGAGCAAGGGCAACATAGACATGCTCACAATCTCCGGCCATAAGCTCCACGCCCCCAAGGGCGTGGGCGCGCTCTACATCAGGCGCGGCGTGAAATTCAAGCCCTTAATAGTAGGAGGCCACCATGAGAACGGCAAAAGGGCGGGCACCGAGAACATACCGTATATAATGGGCCTCGGCAAGGCCTGTGAGCTGGCGAAGAAGTATATGAAAGAAGAACAGGGACGCGTCAAGTCTCTGAGGGACAAACTGGAGGAACATCTCCTTACAAACATTCCTAATGCCAGATTAAACGGTCACAAGACGCTGCGGCTCCCAAACACGACCAATATCAGCTTTGAGTACGTGGAAGGTGAGGCGATACTGCTACTGCTTGACGAGGCGGGTATCTGCGCCTCTTCCGGTTCGGCCTGCTCGTCAGGTTCACTGGAACCCTCTCACGTTTTGATGGCTATGGGCGTACCTTTCACCGCCGCGCATGGCTCCATAAGGTTCAGCCTGAGCCACTATAACACGGAAGACGATGTCGATTACATTCTAGAGAGCATACCTCCCATTATGAAAAAACTTAAGGACATATCCCCGTATGCCAGGGAGATAGAGGAATTGGAACAGAAGGCCGCTTCAACCGCTAACAGGGGCTAAACAATTATGAGTCAAACCGGAGAATTATTGGTCTTTACACAGGAAACATGTCCGAACTGTGACGCCGCGAAGAAGAAGTTGAAGGACGCGGGTCTGGAGTATAAAGAAATCTGCATTGACACCGTTGATGGAAGGGCGGAGTTTGCCCTTCAGATCTCCGGAATCACTACTACGCCGGCATTCCTCTACGACGGCAGGGAGTACAATAAAGTAGAGGACATATTGAGCCAGCACGGCAAGTAAAATCAATTTGACAGAGCCGCTGAGTTTGTTTACATTCTTCGGGTCAATCTTTAGTAGTGGAGCAGTGAGTAAGGGGGGGGACCGTAATTACATTAAATGGTTTCCCTTTTTGTTTTTAGCCGATGCAAACATGCTTGAACCGTTCGCAAGGAGATAAACCTAGAGATGAAGAAGATGATACTCGGAGCGTTTCTGGTCTTTAGTATTGCATTTACACTTAACACTTCGAAGTGCTGGGCACAGGACGTAGACCCCAACCAGCTTTTTGGAATGCTCTGTGCACTCTGTCATGGTGTCGACGGTAAGCCCACAGAGCAGGGTATACAATTCGGTTCGCCGGATTTCACCAGTGCCGAATGGCAGGCCTCGAAGACCGACGAGGACCTGATAAAATCGATGACGGACGGCACCGATAACCAGAACTACGCCCCGGTAAAGCCATTTGTCCGGGACATGCTGGGAATTGACATAGACGTGACAGAATTCCTGCCGAAGGTCAGGAGTTTTGGAAGTAAGTAAGAGGTCTTAATGAGGTGGTTTCCGATTGTGAATTGACCAGGAGCCACCTCTTTTTTGTTCTGGTTTTATACACATTCAGTTTATAATCGTGGTTGTAGCGGCGGAGTTTACTCTGCGATCATGTAGGGGCTGGCCCCCGTGCCTGCCCTGGAAACAGTTAGTAGCTGCACACTAAAAGATGTTAGACATCCTTAAAGATTTGATTAAATACAGCACCGGTTCCCCTGCGGGAAAGGATATGGACGTCCGGCGGAGGGAATTCTTCAGAGAGACCCTTGCGCAGACGGCGGACGTCCTGGGCGAGGTCGTAAAGGAGATGTCGGCTGGTTTGCCGGAGAAAGGGTATCTGAGACCGCCGGGGGCCGTGGCAGAACAGGAGTTCCTATCGCTGTGCACCATTTGCGACGAGTGCATAAAGGTCTGTCCCCACTATGCCATAAGGGGCGCTGACGACATGGAGACCGGTCTACCGCTCGGCTCGCCCATAATAGAGCCGAGAAAACAACCGTGCATGCTCTGTGAGGATTTACCCTGCATAAAGGCCTGTAAAGAGGGTGCGCTGGTTATGCCCGCGAGACGCGAGGACGTGAGAATGGGCGTGGCGGTGGTTAACAGGGAGACCTGTATATCAGGCAACGTGCAGTTCTGCCAGTCCTGCGTAATAGCGTGCCCCTTCCCGGACGAGGCCATTACGATGAAGGACGGGAAACCCGTCATAAACAAAGAAAAATGCACTGGATGCGGGATCTGCGAACGCGCCTGCATGACCGTCAACTCCGCCTGCTCCATCAAGATAATCCCCGTCTAACCTTACCCCGCGCACCTGCGGGTGCCGATGTCTTCAATAGGCAACGACCTTTACGGTCGCTGAACCAGTTTTGGTGGGGTACATCTGGGCACACCATGAGGCTATTTCTTTGCGGATTTTTGGCCGAGGGTCCTGGACTTGGGGGTGGCACCCTCCACCGTTTCTATTAACCGCTGCTTAGTTCATCCATGTATTACGGGGGCAGTAAACATCTTACGCGGATATACCCTAAAAAAACCACGTTGACTTTTAAATGCGCAGTTTGTATATGCATGGATATATTATGTGTATGAGTGTATGTGCTTCTTGGCAGGGACGGTTGCACGTATATATACATACAGGACAAATTGGAGAGTAAGTCATGGGCAACGGTGAAGAGACGGTCAAGGAACTGGACATAAAGGTCAAGGATGAGAATGGATATGAAAGCGACGTCCATATCATGGTTGACGAGACGACGGACAGGGGAGAGATCAAGACAAGCGGTGGCGGCGCTTCACTTACAAACTTGAAAAAAGGCGCGGACGACAAGAGGATTGTCGGTGATACAAAGAAATTCTTCAAAAAATTTATAGTAACAATGAGCGTTGAGGATGGTGAGGAGGCCCCTGAGGTTCGAGTCGTTGCGAGGGATAAAAAAGGTGCGATCTGGAGGAATGACACGTATACGTTGACGCATGAAGACAAAGACCGCATGGTTGCCTGGATCAAAGGGCTGAAGGTTGACATACTGCCCTCAGAAGCGGGCGGTGTGGCTTGACACATGTGCGAGGGCCTGTTTGTGACGCGCCTATCAAAAACCACGTTCGGGCGACCCGTCGGGTCGCCCCTACTTCTTAGAAGACTTTCTACCCAGGGTCCTGGACTTGAGGGTGGCGGCCTCGACGGCCGATATTAAACTGGCCCTGAGCCCGCCCTTCTCCAGGGCTGAGAGCCCTTCAATTGTAGTCCCGCCGGGAGACATGACTATCTCTTTTATCTGTGCGGTGTTATAACCGCCGTCCAGTAGCATCTTCGAGGTGCCAAGCAGGGTCTGTGCGGCAAGCTGTACGGCGGTATCCCTGGGCAGCCCCATCTTCACCCCGCCGTCGGCAAGGGCCTCAATAATCATGGCGGCGTAGGCGGGGCCGCTGCCGCTCAGACCGGTCACGGCGTCCAGATATTTCTCATCCAGCCGGAACGCCCTTCCGGCCGAACCCAGTATCTCGCCGGTAATCTTCAGGTCTTCATCCGTAGCATTCTTACCGGGCACGTAGCACGAGGCCGCCTCGCCCACCATGCAGGCCACGTTGGGCATCACCCTTATCACCCTGGCGCCCGCCTTAAGACCTGCCTCAAGCGTGGACGTGGTAACCCCGGCCGCTATGGACACAACAAGGTGTTTATCGGGCAGTACGTTATCGCTTATCTGTTTTAGTACCGCCACCATGTCGGTAGGCTTTATTGCCAGGATGATAAGCGACGTGTTTTGTACTACCTCGGTATTGTCTTTCGCGACCCGGACGCCCAGTTCCTTCCCTGCGCCCGCGCACCGTTCTTTATCAATGTCGCAGATGTAGACATTTTTCGGTTTTGCAAGACCGGCCTTGAGTATGCCCTTGAGCAGCGCCGTCCCCATCTTGCCCGCGCCTATCAGCCCTATGCTTTTACCGAACATGTGAAACCTCAGGTATCATTTTACATCCACATCCATTCCCTGGGGCATCTTGATTTCTTTTGCGTAGTTCACCGTCCAGGCGGTGCGGTGGGTGACCACGTCAATGAGCGTGCTGGCCGAGGGCATCCCGGTGCCGCTCTTTTTCACCCCGCCGAACGGCAGGTGCACCTCCGCCCCTATGGTGGGAAGGTTCACATAACCCAGCCCATATTCACACCTGTCGCGCACCTCCCTGGCCTTTCTGAAATCCTCCGTGATGACCGAGCAGGAAAGACCGTAATCCACGTCGTTGTGAACCTCTATCGCCTCATCCAGGTCTTTTACGGGTATGATGCCCACGTGCGGGCCAAAGACCTCTTCTCTGAGGACCTTGCTCTTGTGATTATATCTCAACCTGTATACGAAGGGAGAGACGAAGCAGCCTTTATCATACTCCATCCCGGTCATCCTGCCGCCGTTAAGAAGTACGGCCGCGCCCTCATCCCTGGCAAGCTGGTTGTAGCGTAATACCTTTTCCAGCTGGCCCTCGTTTATCAAGGGTCCGGTGAAGACATTGGGGTCCATGGGGTCGCCGATACGTATTTTTTTCGACATCTTGACGAACTTCTTTTCAAATTCCTTTAGTCTTTTCTGGTGTACGATAATGCGGCCCGCGGCCGTGCAGCGCTGTCCGGAAGTTTTGTAGGCACTTGTCAAAGAAGCATTTACGGCGATGCCCATGTCGGCATCATCCAGGACGATGACGGCATTCTTACCGCCCATCTCGCAGGCACACATCCTATCGGGCAACTCGGCACAGACCTTACGTATCCGCTGTCCAACCTCCGAAGAACCCGTAAAGAGGAGCACACGAACGTCTGGATGACGCACCAGCGGCATACCACACTCCTCGCCGCTACCATAGATTATGTTTATTACACCCGGCGGCAGTCCTGCCTCTACGATACATTCCGCCATTTTCTGTGCCGTGCACGGTGAGTCCTTGGACGGCTTGAATACAACCGTGTTCCCCTCCGCCAGAGACGGCGCGATAAGCCAGAAGGGTATCGCAAGGGGAAAGTTCCAGGGAGTGATTACACCTATCACACCCTTGGGCTTTCTTCTCATAAAGGCGTCTTTTTCAGCTATCTCAGAGGACACCACGTCCCCGAAGGGCATACGCACCGTGCCGAATACGTACTGCACCATATGTATCGCCTCGACGACGTCCGCCCTTGCCTCGTTTATGCCCTTACCCATCTCCCTGGTGATAATCTTAGAGATGGCCTCTTTCTCTCTCTTCAGTATCTGGACCAGGCTGTCAAGGTATTCACCCCTGCGGATGCGGGAAAGAGACCTCCAGGCAGGAAAGGCGCGTCTGGCGGCCTCGACGGCGTTCTTTACCTCATCTTCACCTGATTGAGGCAGTACCCCTACCACCTCCTGGAGATTGGAAGGGTTTTTCTTTTCTAATTTCTTGCCCGCAGGCTCTATGAACTGTCCGTCTATATAGTTCTTACACTGTATCACTTGTCTAATCCCCCGCTTACAAGTGCATGTCTTAAAATGGCCTTGTCCACAACTTTGGAATATCATATAAAAAGGGTAAGAAAATGACCAGCGTAAAGTAGTCACGGTGTTTACAGCATGCGGTGGGGATTCCGGCAGGTAACATTATTGTAAAAAAGGAATTGGTCCGGCAGACATGAAGGTACTTGGTATAGAGACGTCGGGGTTGGTCGGCAGCGTGGCCCTTTGTGAAGATTCGGGTGTGCTTGCGGAGAGGAGTTTTGAGAAGGGCATGCGCCACGGGAAGGCGCTCGTTCCCTCACTTGAAAGTGTGTTCAGGGAGCTGTCGCTTGAGCCGGAAAAAATTGACCTGATAGCGGTAAGCCACGGTCCCGGTTCGTATACGGGGCTGAGGGTGGGGGTCACGTGCGCGAAGGTTTTGGCCCATACGCTTGGAAAGCCGCTGGTGGCCGTTCCTACACTGGATGTACTCGCAGAAAATGCCCCGCCGGAAGCGGTGACGGCCTGTCCGGTGCTGGACGCAAGGAGAGAGCGGGTGTACGCGTGCATCTATAGACGTACACGAGATTTATGGCAACCGTCATCCGGGCCGAGGGTCATTGAACCGCAGGAACTGATGGATATATTACCCCGCCCCGCCCTGCTGTTTGGAGACGGCACGGTTAAATATAAAGAACTCTTCACTGCGGACGGGATAACCTTTGGCAGCGATGAAATGGGCGTGGCAAGGGCACGCATAGTCGCCCGCCTGGGTAAAAGGATTTTTGATGAAGGAGGGAAGACTATCGACCCGTACAAGCTTGAGCCGCTCTACATGAGAATCCCCGAGGCAGAGGAGAAACTGGCAGCACGCCGGAAGCAGGCCGGAGAGAAAAAAATGTAGCGTGGTCCACCTCTGGCAGACTTTCAGCCTTCAGCGAGAATCGGACGCTACACAAGAAGATTTATCTTTGCCAACAGGAGAATGGCAAAACATCGTGGTTTAAATCGTGGGCCATACTGGTGGGTTAGTCTTCAGGTTTTTGATTTAGTTTCCGTAAGCACCACTACGTTGTTGTTGCGGACCTCCATAAACCCGCCTTCAAGTTCAAGTTCGACTGTCTTATCTCCGGGCTCTTTTATCTTGAACTTGCCCTGGTTAAGCCAGGTAAGCAACGGGGCATGGTCGTGCAGTATTCCCATAGAGCCTTCCACCCCCTCGGCTACCACGCTCACAACGTCGCCCTCATACTGTATTCCGGTCGGTGAAATCACGTCCAGCCTGAAAGTGTTCTCGCCCGTCATGCCGTCTCCTCCACGGCCATACCTTTAGCATTTTCCACAACGTCCTCTATGGTCCCCACCATGTAGAAGGCCTGTTCGGGGAGGTCGTCGTGCTTTCCTTCTACTACTTCTTTGAAACTTCTGATGGTGTCTTGTAAGGGCACGTACTTGCCCTTCATCCCGGTGAATTGCTCTGCGACGAAGAACGGTTGCGAGAGGAATTTCTGCACCCTCCGGGCCCTGTTGACCAGCAACTTATCCTCCTCGGTAAGCTCCTCCATACCCAGGATGGCTATAAAGTCCTGGAGCTCTTTATTCCTCTGCAGGATTCTCTGTACCTCTCTTGCCACAAAGTAATGCTCTTCGCCCAAGATCTTCGGGTCAAGTATCCTTGAAGTAGAACGCAGCGGGTCTACCGCGGGATAAATCCCAAGTTCGGCAATCTGCCGCGAGAGCCATATCGTTGAGTCCAGGTGGGGGAACGTGGCTACGGGCGCCGGGTCGGTAAAATCGTCCGCAGGCACGTAGATAGCCTGCATAGAGGTTATGGAGCCCTTCTTGGTCGAGGTGATTCTCTCCTGCAGGTCTCCCATCTCCGAGGCCAGGGTTGGCTGATAACCCACCGCGGAGGGCATACGGCCGAGCAGGGCCGAAACCTCCGAACCGGCCTGCACGAAACGAAAGATGTTGTCGATAAATAGAAGCACGTCCTGTCCCTCCGCGTCCCTGAAATACTCGGCCATCGTGAGAGCCGTCAGCGCAACCCTCAGACGCGCGCCCGGTGGTTCGTTCATCTGGCCGAATACAAGGCAGGTCTTCTCTATCACACCCGATTCCTTCATCTCAAGCCAGAGATCGTTTCCTTCCCTGGTCCTCTCGCCCACGCCGGCAAAGGTGGAGACTCCGCCGTGCTCCGTGGCGATGTTCCTGATGAGTTCCATGATGAGCACCGTCTTGCCCACCCCCGCGCCACCAAACATACCGACCTTTCCGCCTTTGGCGAAAGGTGCCAGCAGGTCTACAACTTTAAGCCCCGTCTCGAAGAGGTTGGTTGTCGTCTCCCTGTCGTCAAAAGGGGGCGGTTCACGATGTATAGGGAGTTTCTTCTTGGCTTTTACCTCGCCGGCGTTATCTATGGGCTCCCCCAGGAGGTTGAATAACCTGCCAAGTGTTTCCTTGCCTACCGGCACACTTATGGGGCCCCCCGTATCGTCCGCCTCCATTCCCCTTACGAGCCCGTCGGTGGTGGCCAGTGAAACACACCTTACCGTGTCATTGCCCACGTGCTGCGCTACCTCCAGGGTCAGGTCTATACCTTTCTCCGCATTTTTAATCTTAACGGCGTCATGTATAGCCGGAAGGTTTTTCGGCGTGAATCTTATATCAACCACGGGGCCGATAATCTGTTCAATAGTTCCTTTATTACTCAACTTTTCTAACCTCCTGTTCTAACAAATGGCTCTATTGAAGGCTTTGGTGCCGTTTACTGCCTCTAAGTCGTTTCGGCGCAATTCTCTCGCGCCCATTTCAAATTGTATTTTATCTGTGTGCAAGGGCCTCTGAACCCGAAACTATCTCAAGAAGCTCCCTGGTAATGGCCTCCTGACGCGCCCTATTGTAAGAGCGTGAAAGCTCGTCTATCATCTCTTCGGCGTTCTCTGAGGCGGAAATCATCGCCACTCTCCTGGCCCCAAACTCCGACGCCAGCGATTCAAATATCGCACAGCGGAGAATGGACTCCACGTATTTCGGGAAAAGTTTTGAGAGAATTTCCTCGGGCAACGGTTCGAAGATGTAGTCGGTAGTCGATGCGACCTTTATTGTCTCTTCCGAAGCCACTGTCTCCACTGGGAGCAATTGCAGCGAAGTAGGCCGCCCGCGCATTATTGTTACGAATTTGGTGAAAAATATCTGAATCTGGTCGCACTTGCCTGCTTCGTACTCTTCAATAAACTGCCCGGCAAGTTCACTTATCTGCTCTTCACTTATCTTTTCCACGTTGCCAGGGATGTTCTTTTCTATATTATACTGTCTTCTACGGAAGAAGTTCTGGCCCTTTTTACCGATAAGCACAAGCCTCACGTCTTTATCCCGGTTCTGCCTCGAAAACCTCACGGCATGCTGGATGATATTAGTGTTATAGGCCCCGCATAATCCCTTGTCAGACGTTACAAGAAGAACCTTTATTGTCTTGACGTCTCTGGGTTTCAGCAGGTGGTGCGACCTTCCGACAGATGTAGCGGCGAGGTAGTTTATAAGAGCCACCATCTTGTCATTGTACGGTCTTGAGGCAACGACGCGGGCCTCGGCCTTTCTCAAACGGCTTGCGGCCACCATTTCCATGGCGCGGGTTATCTGCTGGATGTTGGTAACGCCGCGTATACGCTGTTTTATTTCGCGCGTTCCCTGCACCGTCTATTTACCTCCCGTAAATTCGGTCTTAATTTCCTCGATGGCCTTCGTGAGCCTGTGGGCAAGGTCACCGCTAATCTTCTTCTTTTCTTTTATTTCTTCTTCCACGGCAGGGTATTTTTCAGACATGAACTTGTGGAATTTGCCTTCAAATTCCTTTATCTTTTCCACGTCGATATCACTCAGATAACCGTTTACACCGGCAAATATAATCATTACCTGTTTCTCTACTGGCACCGGCTCGTACTGCGGCTGTTTAAGAATCTCCACCAGGCGCTTTCCTTTTTCGAGCTGGTCCTGTGTGGACTTGTCGAGATCGGAGCCGAACTGTGCGAAGGCCGCCAGTTCCCGGTACTGGGCCATCGTCAGCCTGAGCATACCGGCCACCTTTTTCATGGCGGGAGTCTGCGCGTTGCCTCCCACCCGGGACACCGAAAGCCCTACGCTGATGGCCGGGCGGACGCCGGAATAGAAAAGGTCGCTTTCGAGGTATATCTGTCCGTCGGTTATGGAGATTACGTTTGTCGGGATGTATGCGGAATAGTCGCCACCCTGAGTCTCTACCACGGGCAGCGCTGTCAGCGAGCCACCGCCGAGTTCCTCATTCAGCTTGGCGGCACGCTCGAGCAGACGTGAATGGATATTGAACACATCGCCGGGGAAGGCCTCGCGGCCCGGCGGGCGCCTGAGAAGAAGCGACACCTCACGGTATGCAAGGGCGTGTTTGTACAGGTCATCGTACATTATAAGGGCGTGCTGGCCCTTGTCCCTGAAAAACTCTCCCATGGCGCATCCCGCGTAGGGCGCGATATACAGAAGCGGCGCGGGATCACTGGCCGAGGCCACCACAATGGTGGTGTATTCCATCGCGCCGTATTCTTCGAGGGTCTTCATTATGTCAAGGACAGTGGACATCTTCTGGCCGATGGCGACATATATACAGTAGACGTCCGTGTCTTTCTGATTGATTATGGTGTCCACCAGGATGGCGGTCTTTCCGGTCTGCCGGTCGCCTATTATCAGTTCCCTCTGTCCCCTGCCGATGGGAATCATCGCGTCGATGGGCTTTATACCGGTCTGCAGTGGTTCCTTTACCGGCATTCTCTCTACCACGCTTGGCGCGCGGGCCTCGACTGGCATGAATTTGTCGGCGGCGATGGCGCCTTTACCGTCTATGGGCTGGCCCAGGGCGTTCACGGCCCTTCCCAGAAGCGCTTCACCAACGGGCACCTGCACTATCTTGCCCGTCGTCTTTACCACGTCTCCTTCCTTTACGTTCTCGTCCGAACCCAGGAGTATCGCCCCCACGTTATCCTCTTCCAGGTTGAGCGCAACGCCATATAACCCCTCAGAGAATTCCAACAGTTCGCCTGCCATACAGTCGTCGAGACCATAAATCCTCGCTACCCCATCACCCACCTGGAGCACCGTGCCTACGGTCTCCATCTGCAGCTTCTCTTCGTATCCCTCTATCTCCTTCTTAAGTATTGAGGCTACTTCGTCAGGTTTTAACGCCATGGAAAAACACTCCTATCCTTAGAGAATACCAATATTTCGTATAAGAAATGGGTGTGGGCCGCTCAAGTCAGCTAATACCCACCTCTACCAGTCTCCTTCTCAAATTCTTAAGACGGGAGGCTACACTCCCGTCAATCACCCTGTTGCCGATTCTAACGACTACTCCGCCAAGTATTTCGGGGGCCACCTGTGTCTCTATCTCAACTTCCTTCTGTGCCATGTCCTCAAGGGCCTTCTTAAGCCGGGCATGTTTCTCCTCTGTTAGAGGTATGGCGGTTCTTATGACGGCCCTGCTCCTGCCGCCTACCAGATCGGCCACCGCCTGGTACTCTTCGAGCAGGTCACTCAATATACTCTCCCGCCTCTTCGACACGATTAACAGCAAGAAGTTTCTGACCAGGGGGCTTATGTATGGAGCAAAGACACTTTTGACGAGCCTCGCCTTCTCGTCCCTTGTAACAGAAGGGTGGAGTAAGATCTTCTTCAGGTCGGCATTTTCCCTGAAAAGCCTGGAGACGGTTTCCAGGTTATTTGCGGCCTCCTGGAGCTGGCCCTTTGATTTGGCAAGCTCAAAAAGTGCCTGAAGATATCCGGTGGCGAGTGTCTTGTCTATCACTTAAGGCCCTCCACCTCTCCTATAAACTCATCAACCAATTGTTCGGCCTTGTCCTTGCCTACACTCTCCTTTACAAGCTTTTGGGTGGCAAGCATAGAAAGGTTTACCACCTGGTTACGAATTTCCGCGGTCGCCTTTTTTCTCTCCAGCGCAAGCGTCTCGTCAGCCTTTAGTTTTATCGCCTCGGCCTCCCGGTGGCTCCTCTCGACTATTTCCGCACTCAGGGCCTTGGCCTCTTTTACGGCAGCCGTGAGCTTCTTCTCGGCCTCTTCTTCGGCCTCGGTTACCTTCCGCTCATATTCCGCCTTCAGGTTTGCGGCCTCTTTATTGTGTTGCTCCGACTTGTCGTAGGTATCCTGAACCTCCTTCTTCCTGGCCTCTATAAAGGCAAGGAGCTTATTAAAGAGGTACCTCTTGAGGAGATAGAGGACGATCAAGAAACCGACGGCCTGTACTATAACTAATTTAAAATCAACGTGTAAGGCCCGAAAGAATTCCAGCAAGGTTGTCCTCCTTCTACCTCGTACCCTGTTTGACTAACTCAAGGAGAACATCGGGCGCAGGTAGTTTTCCTAAGAAGATGAAAGAGATTACCAGGGAATATATGGTAAGAGACTCGATAAAGGCCAGACCTATAAACATCGTTAACTGGAAGCGGCTCATCAATTCCGGCTGTCTGGCCATGGCATTCAGGGCTCCTGCCACTGTGAGACCCATGCCCGCGCCGCAACCACCTGCCGCTACAGCCACTAAAGCAATAGCAAGCACTAATCCTGCATAATATATCATCCCAAATCTCTCCTTTTTTTTAATGCTCTTCCAGGGCGCCCATAGCACCCGCTATATAGAAACAGGCCAGCACCGCAAAGATACCTGCCTGGAGTGTAGCCAACAGAAGGTCCAGAAGTGAAGCCGGGATTTGCAACGGGATAGGGATGTAACCAAAAATAAAAGGGGAAAACCCTATGCCAATGGCCAGGATGGTATGCTCTCCCGTTAAATTCCCAAAAAGACGAAGGGAAAGGGTCAGCGGCCGGGCAACAAACTCCTGCACCAGGTGGATAGGAAGCAGCATGGGGGCCAGCCACCTGGGCTCTCCCAGAAAATGTTTACAATAGCCTATCGGCCCTTTATGCTTAAGCCCGTAATAATGGGTAAGAAGAAAGACTATCATGGTTAATGCCAGGGTAGTGTTATAGTCGGCGGTGGGGGAGTGAAACAGGGGAATCTGGCCCATAAGATTCATCACCCAGATGTAGATGAATAACGTCCCTATAAAGGCCACAAAA
Source organism: Candidatus Bathyanammoxibius amoris (assembly GCA_024451685.1). Lineage (NCBI taxonomy): Bacteria > Pseudomonadati > Planctomycetota > Candidatus Brocadiia > Candidatus Brocadiales > Candidatus Bathyanammoxibiaceae > Candidatus Bathyanammoxibius > Candidatus Bathyanammoxibius amoris. The sequence goes on from JAMXCW010000002.1 coordinate 75,158, forward strand.
GGCCCGCCGGCCTTACCCATCTGGTCCCTGACAAAGTCGTCCAGGCCTTCCACTGTCAGCTCAAGCAGGGCTTGTTGCGACCCGGGTATTTTCTTGAGATTACTTGTAACCCGGTAGCAGAAAACCACCAGAAAGGTGATTGCCACCCCGGACATTACCACAGGCATCCACTGGTGGAGAGTGAGGCCCAGGAGTGTCTGGTCCATGTCCAGACCCAGAAGGTCCAGGAAGGTCGGTAATTCTACAACCCCCCCCCCTTCAGCCTTGTGTGCCACGCCTGTATCCTCCTCCTCCTAAATCTTTATGGTCTACTCTGACAGACCCTTTTAGATAGCTTACAAGAACCATTCCTGCCAGCTTCAAAACAATCACCATCGGCACCAGGCCAATTCCCGCCAGAAAGGCCTCAGGAACGATCGGTAAGTAGTTGAAGATAAGATAAAAAACCCCTACCAGAGAAATGTATTTGAGGATGCTTACCCATAGGAAGAAACGTTTGGCCCCCTCTCTGTCTCTTGAAGACAGGCGAAGTATTGTCCACCAAAGAATGCCACCTAGAACAACACTCATACCCGACCCCAGGGCCAGACTGAGTGTCAAGGGAAAGGACTGCAGGGAGGTAGAGCACAAGACCATTACCACCGCTAGCACCAAAGATGTGTTAAAGACTCTCCTGGGAAAACCTTCGTCCAGATGGAATTCTTTCATCTCTTCTTCTCAGACACCAATTTCTTTATTGTCCTGTAGAACTCTAAAAAACCGCCCACAATCCCCAGCAGGAGAAATACCATCAACAGATACGGAGAAGTGCCTAGATAAGAATCTAAAAAGCTTCCTACCAGGTAACCGCCTACAACTGAACCTACCATAAAGAAACCTAGACCGGCCGTCCTGCTAAAGAGGCGAACCGAGTCTTTGCCGTTTTCAGGCATAAGCGGAAAATCCTATCACAATGACTAGCGATTTAAAAGCGAAATTTCTTCTTCTCCTCATTAGTTCTCTTCGGCTTGATCCTCACATATGAGGCTCCCGGTCTCAGTCCTTCGTGGAGGAAAACGCGATGATAGCCCTTACTGTGTGTCGGTTAACCCTTGATAAACAATCAATAATGTTCAAGTATAATGGAGATGCCTTGGGTATGCACACCCCGGATATGATCCTGTCTTCGTGTTCTATAGCGTACTCATCGCCAAGCTCATTAAGGCGCAGCCCTTCTTCCATCACGCACTTTACAATGACGGGATTCCCGGTCAGAAGTGCATCCCCTGCATTGGTGAGGACCTTACGGGTATTCTCAAAGAGATATTTTAGTTCCAGGACCGCCTTGTTGGTGAAGAGGATATCCTCCTTTATCTTATTTCTAACGAGAGGCAGCATGCCCTTCAAGCCCTCTCCGACCAGTTGGAGCTGACCTGCCGCTGCAACAAGTTCCTTTAGTTGCTCTTTTCCCTCTTTGGCTTCACCAGAAATTCCGACCAGAAAATCTGTTAGTTCCTTTGCATCCTTGTTTATCTCATCTCCAAGCTCTTCAGCGCGCTTTAGCTTTACCTCGCTGTGATGTACGAACCCATCTATCGTGACGTTCAGCATCCTCTCTGCCTTAAAACATATCGCACTAAGCCTCTGAGAAGCTTTTTCCAGTTCGCCCTCGTTTACTTCAGATTCCATGTCACAAACCCCGTCATAAACCCTTCATTGCCTGGCGGCCTGCCTCGATTGTGGCCTCTATGTCCGAATCGCTGTGGGCGGCAGATACAAAAGCGGCCTCAAACTGGGAAGGTGCCAGATATACGCCCCTTTCCAGCATCCCGTTAAAGTAGCTGGCGTAACGCTTTGTGTCGGAACTCGTTGCCGTCTTGTAATCATAAACGCCATCTGCAGTGTCCGTAAAAAAGACACACAGCATGGAACCCACCCTTGTATGATACGTCTTGACCCCTGCATCACGTGCTGATTTCTCAAGCCCGTCCGCCAGCTTTTGTGATTTCTCTTCAAGCTGCTTATATATATACCCGCCTTTATCCTTTAGTCTTTTCAGGGTGGCTATACCGGCGCTCATGGCCACCGGATTTCCAGACAGGGTTCCGGCCTGGTAAACGGGGCCAAGCGGGGCTATCTGGTCCATTATGTCCGCCCTGCCGCCATAGGCACCCACCGGCAGGCCGCCACCTATTATCTTCCCTAACGTAGTAAGGTCCGGTTTTACGCCAAAGAGCTCCTGCGCGCCGCCCGCCGATACGCGAAAACCCGTCATAACCTCATCAAATATCAAGACGATACCGTGCCGGTTTGTAATCTCGCGCAACTTCTCCAGATAACCGGGCCTGGGAGGTACAACGCCCATGTTTCCAGCCACCGGTTCCAGGATTATACATGCGACCTCTTTGCCGCGTTCCCTGCAGAATTCACCAACCGTCTCGCTGTCGTTAAAAGGGAGAATGGCCGTGCTATCAGTATAACCCTTGGGTATGCCAGGACTTGTAGGCACCCCTAACGTGGTCGCCCCGGACCCTGCTTTGATTAACAGGCCGTCGACATGACCGTGGTAACAGCCTTCAAATTTTATGACCAAATCGCGCCCGGTAAACCCCCTGGCAAGCCGGACGGCACTCATCGTGGCCTCTGTACCGGAGTTTACCATCCTTACTTTATCAATGGACGGCACTAATTCCTTTATGAGTTCTGCCAGCCGGGTCTCCAACTCCGTAGGTGCCCCAAAGCTTGAGCCTCTTTTCACGGCGTCATTAACCTCTTTTGTTACCTGCGGGTCGGCATGGCCAAGGATTAGAGGTCCCCAGGAGCACACATAGTCTATGTATTCATTGCCGTCTATGTCTTTTATATGGGACCCTGAACCGGATTGTATGAAAACCGGGTGGCCCCCGACAGGCCCAAAGGCCCTTACGGGGCTGTTGACACCGCCGGGTATGTGCTTTGAAGCCTCACTGAAGGCCGCATCAGACCTGCTGGTGTTCAAGTTCTTGGTTACAGGCGGCACGGTGGTTTCTCCATAAACAGGGCAGAAACCGCAATTTTACAGGGTGTAAGGATTTTGTCAAGAACTTTAGATTTACGGGAGAACCGCGCTCACACGACAATAAAACGAAGATTCTTCTGCGATTTAAGCGTTCAGGACGCCTTTAAGATTGCTATTGACAATGCCGTTGAGGCTGTGGTATATGTTAGTTTCTTAAAGGGGCTGGGGCTTATTTTATCATTGTCTGTCGCTTTGTCCGATTTGGCATCTTACATAGCACTATAAGGAGGGGAGTTTTGAACGTAGAAGAGATTGAAAAGGAAGTGACGTCCATTGTTGCGGAAGTAACGGAGCTAGAGAGGGACGAGATTTGGAACAAGAGAGACGCCAATTTCTTTAAGGAACTAGAGATAGACTCCCTTTTAGCCCTGGAGATATTAGCGCTTATTGAAAAGAAGTTCAAGATTCAAATACCAGAAGAAAAGTTGGTAGATATAACATCTTTGACCGCTACCATTAACATGACCAAAGATGTGCTGGCCGAGAGCGGAAGGCTGCAGGAAGCTTAGGCCCAAGAGGCTTGGCCAGAGGGGCCTACAAGACCATGGATTTCGAGGAGGTAAAGAAGCTCGTCCCGCAAAGGTATCCCTTCCTATTCATAGATAAAGTTGTTGAATTAGAGGAGGGGAAGAGAATCGTCTGCCTCAAAAATGTTTCTGCGAACGAACCTTTCTTCGTCGGACACTTTCCGGAATACGCCATAATGCCCGGCGTCCTTACCTTGGAAGCCCTGGCCCAGGCATCCATAATACTCTTCAAAAAAAGCTTCAAGCAGGACGACAGCCCGGACGCGGTCTTCCTGCTGGCCTCCGCAAAAGTAACCTTTGTAAAGCCTGTCTTCCCCGGGGATCAACTATACCTGGAGATAGACATAGAAAAGGTTATCTCTAATGCCGCCATTGTGAGTGGCATCGCAAGGGTCGGGGAAAACACAGTCGCCAAGACCACTTTGACCTTCGCGACGGCCGATAAAACTTCACTTGGTAAAGGTCGGGAGTAGCATGAACACGCGTATAGTTATCACCGGTATAGGTGCGATAACTCCTATCGGTTCAACCAAGGATGGCGCGTTTTGGGATGCGGTAGTTTCGGGCAAATCCGGTGTTAGCGATGTTACGTGCTTTGACACGTCCCAGCATAAGGTCCACAAGGGCTGTGAGGTGAAGGACTTTGACTATCACGACTATACGGATAACGGCTCGGTCGGGAAAACAGGGAGGGGGTCTCAGCTTGCAGTGGCAGCCACCAAGCTGGCGCTTGAGGATTCAGGACTGAAACTGGACGAGGTAGACCCCGAGAGGATAGGTGTCTCTGTCGGGACGACCGGCGGTGAGATACAAATACTCGAAAGAATAGACCACCTCAGACACGAAAAGGAAGAGAGCCAGATAGACAGGCAGCTCTTTCTGCTGCACCCGTGCAATAATATACCCGCCAACATAGCCCGGGCATTCGGGTTTAAAGGCCCCAACACCATAATACCTACCGCATGCGCGGCGGGCAATTATGCAATCGGTTATGCCTGTGACCTCATAAAGATGGGGAGGGTGGATTTTATGTTTGCTGGCGGTTCCGACCCGTTTTCAAAGGTCGCTTTTACGGGTTTCAGCCGCCTGGCCGCGGTGGCACCGGACGTATGTCGTCCCTTCGACAAGAACCGCAAAGGGATGTTGATTGGAGAGGGCGCGGGTATGCTGCTGCTGGAGTCGCTCGACGGTGCGCGGGCAAGGGGGGCCGACATTTATGCGGAGATTATAGGCTACGGTCTGAGTTGCGATGGCTACCACATCACCATTCCCCATCCTGAGGGCCTCGGCGTAATCTCTTGCGTTAAAAAGGCCCTTCAAGACGCACGGATTAACCCTGAGGACGTGCAGTACATAAGCGCCCACGGCACGGGTACTGTCGCAAACGATAAAGCTGAAACCATTTCCATAAAAAAGGTCTTCGGTGAACATGCCGGGAACCTCATGGTGAGTTCTATAAAATCCATGATGGGTCACACTATGGGCGCCGCAAGTGCAATAGAGACGATTGCTTGTGCGCTGATAGTCAAAGAGGATAAAGTCCCGCCAACCATAAACTACGAGACGAAGGACCCTGAATGCGACCTGGACTATGTACCCAACGTTTCAAGAGAGCGCCGCGTAGACATCGCCCTTAATACCGCGTACGCCTTTGGTGGTAATAACAGTTGCCTGGTGGTCAAGAAGTTTCTTAATTAAATCACCAACAGGAAGGTTGAGTTATAATAATTCTCATCCAACCGTTTTTTCGTCTTTGACCGCTTTGAGACAAACAGACAGATGGAAGAAAGAGTAGTAGTTACAGGTATAAGCATTATAAGCCCGCTCGGCGTGGGCAAGGACAGCTTCTGGGAAAACCTGCAGAACGGTGTCTCCGGCATAAGACCCGTAACCCTTTTTGAAGTGGACGGGTGCAGTTCCAAGAATGCCGGCGAAATACCGGACTTCGACCCCAGCAAGTTCCTGGGCAAGAAGGGTATCCGGCACTTTGACAGGACGTCGCTGCTGGTAACCGCAGCCTCAAGTCTCTGCGTCGAGGATGCCGCCGTCAAAGGCGTATATGAAGAGGACGACATGGGCATCGTCCTCGGTTCGACCTTTGGAAGTATCGACAGCATAAGCAATTTTGACATGGACTCTCTTAACGAGGGGCCTAATTACGTCAACCCGATGGCCTTCCCCAACACGGTCTTAAACGCTCCCGCCAGCCGTGCCTCAATATTCTGTCAGGCCAAGGGGCTTAATTCCACCATATCCACGGGTGAATCCAGCGGCGTGGACGCTATTATGTGCGCATCCGACTTCCTCAGGCTCGGCAGGGTAAAGGCCGTGCTGACTGGCGGTGCGCACGGACTTACGCGGGAAATATTCCACTCTTCCAGCAAGGCCGGTGTGCTGTCGGGGAGCAAGAATACCGGCGGCAATGAGATTTGTGCTCCTTTCGATAAGAGACGCAACGGCATAGTTTTGGGCGAGGGTGTGGCCATGCTGCTGCTTGAATGTCTGGAGAATGCGCAGGCAAGAAATGCGAAGATATACGCCGAGATTAAGGGCTATGGCACCAGCTTTAACCCCGGCTGGGACAATAGCGGAGACATGGGCGGCGGTATGAGGGCCAATTCCCTGGCGCTCGCCAGCGCCGGACTCAAGCCGGAAGATATTTGCCTGATATACGCCAACGCCAATTCAAGCGTAAACGGTGACCGGATGGAGACCGTCGTTATAAAGGAATCCTTCGGCGACCTCGCAAAGAATATACCCGTAAGCGCGATAAAGTCCATGACCGGAGATTGCCTGGATGCATCAGGGGCGATGCAATGCGTGGCGTCCGTCATGTCAATCAACACGGGAATTATCCCTCCTACAATCAATTACAAAGAGTCAGACCCCGGCTGCGACCTGGACTACGTGCCAAACAAAAAGAGGCAGGCACAGATAGACAACGTGCTCGTGGAATCGTTCTCCTATACGGGCAACTGCTCTGCCCTGGTAATGTCCAAATACTCCTAGAAATGGCGGACAACGGCCTTTCTATAAAAAAGAGTGAACTCCGGAGTAAATACGACGTTATCGTAATCGGTGCGGGTATCGGGGGGCTCGTCGCGGGCGCCTTCCTCGCCAAAAGCGGAAAGAACACACTGGTAGTAGAACAGCACAACATCCCCGGCGGCTACTGCACGTCGTTTAAACGGGGCGGGTTCATCTTTGATTCCGCCGTTCACCACATCGGGGGTTGCAGTAAGTACAGTATAGTGGGCAGGTGCCTGAAGGAATTAGGGATAGATATGGAATTCTACAGGCTCGACCCCATGGACACCCTCACCTTCCCCTCGTTCTCCATAGACATACCGGCGGACATCGAGACCTACAAGTCCTCCCTGCAACAGAGATACCCGGCCGAGAAGGAAAACGTGTCCAGGTTCTTCAGTGAATTCATAAAACTCTACCGGGCGATAATAAACGAATCTGAGAAGAGCCCGACACTCGAAAAGTACAGGGGGCGTACTTATCAGGCCATGCTGGACGACTTCTTCGATGACACGGAGCTGAAGACCGCGCTGGCGGGGCAGTGGGGGTATCTTGGCACGCCCGCGCGCGAGCTTTCAAGCGTCGGCATGTGCCAGATGCTGGTAAACTATCTCAGAGACGGCGCCTTCTATCCCAAGGGCGGCACTCAAAACTTTGCAGACGCCTTCGCACGATGCATAAGAGACTCAGGCGGAGACCTGCTCCTGTCTTCAAAGGTGGAAGAGATACTACTCAAGGGCAACCGTGTGGCCGGGGTAAAGCTGGACGGGGGTGACAGGGAGATTGGGGCGGAGCATATCGTCTCAAATATTGACGCGGGACAGACGTTTTTTGAACTGATAAAGGAAGAGGTTGACCCCGTCTATCTTGAAAGAATGAGAGGGATGAGAGAAAGCCCTTCATATTTCCTCCTGTATCTCGGCCTTGACCCTGAGGTTGACCTGAGTAGATTCAAAAGAGGCTTTTATCACAGCCCTGACGACCAGTGGAAGTATATATCGGCCCCGACAAACGTGGACAAATCCCTGGCCACAAAACTCCGGCAGGAGATAACCGTAGTAGCCACGCTGGATGAAAAGTACGACCAGATTGAGGACTGGAAGGGCTTGAAAGATAGGTTGACCAGGTGTACAATAAGTTACCTTGAAGATCTTGTGCCAAACCTTAACAGGCACATCGAGGTAGTGGAGGCGGCCACACCAAAGACCCTCTGGCGGTACACGCTCAACTCAAAGGGGGCCGCGTACGGGTGGGCCGTCACGCTTGAGCAGTCCGGACCGGACAGGCTTGGCAATAAAACACCGGTAGGGGGTTTATATCTGGCCGGACATTGGACAAACCCGGGACCAGGCGTCTGCGCCGTTGTGTCCTCGGGTTGGCGCGTGGCAAACATGATATTGAGAAACGGGAGATAAAGGTTATGAAGAAGATAATGCTGGTAAACCCTCATCCTCCAGGCCGTCACGGTGAGGAGAGCATAAGCGTGATAGTCCAGATGCCCCTGAATCTGGCCTACATCGCCGCCCTCACGCCGGGCGACGATTGGGAGTTCGATGTAGTTGACGAAAACCTCGAGCTTGCAATGGATGAGAATGGAGAGGACATAACCTTTGACCCGCCGGATATAGTCGCGCTTACCGCGCTCACCTATCAGGCTCCCAGGGCATACCAGATAGCCCGGGCCGCCAAGAAACACGGCTGTACCACAATAATGGGCGGCATCCACGCCTCCGTGTGTGCGGAAGAGACCCTGCAGTACGTGGACACGGTCGTAACCGGAGAGGCGGAGAACGTCTGGCCGCAGGTGATAAAGGACTTTGAGAACGGAAAGTTGCAGAGACGCTACGACGGCGGACTCCCCAACCTCTCAGTACTCAAAAATATATATCCCGATAGAGAACTTCTGAAGAAAAAGTACGGCTACAAGTTCTCTTCTATAATAACTACTAAAGGCTGTCCCAACCGCTGCGATTTCTGCAGCGTGCCCACCTTCCAGGGCCAGAAGTTCCGGGAGAGACCGTACGAAGACGTGCTCGACGAGATGGCGGCTACGGACTATAAGGGGCTGATGTTTGCTGAGGACAACTTCTACGGCCACAGCGACGCCTCCGCGCGGCGCGCCAAACACCTCTTCCAGGGCATGATTGACAGGGGCCTGAAGAAGGACTGGCTCGGCTTTACCGCCCTCAACATCTCTCATGACGCCGAGGCCCTCGACCTGATGGCAAAGTCCGGCAACTTCGGTTTTCTCGTCGGCATAGAAAGCACCAACGAAGAGGTGTTGAAGAAAATGGGTAAGCGGGTGAATTTGAGACTTGGGACCACTAATTATAAAGAATGTATAAGGAAGATACATGATGCGGGTCTCCTCGTCTGGGCCTCGGTGGTATTCGGCGCCGACGGCGATGGCAAGGATTCGTTCAAGAAGATGGTGGATTTCGTACACGACAGCAAGGTGGACATACTGACCTACGGCCTTGACTGCCCGTTCCCCAAGACGCCGCTCTTCTACAGGCTCGATTCAGAGAAACGGCTCTTCCGGAGAAATCTGCCGGAGGACTGGGTATATTACGAGACCGCCCATATGGTCCACAGGTTCGTTGACATGACCCTGGACGATTTCGTGGACGGCATGCAGTACGTCTACGACCACGTATACGCGGGTGACAACGTCCGCAAGAGGTTCAGGACAACCATACAGGAGACCGGCAACCCCCGCAACTCCATGTTCGCCCTCAGGGTGGGTCAGGACTGGGACCAAGTCTTTTTGCAGGTTTTGGACAACCTGCACGAACTCCAGGAATCCGGCGATTATTATAAAGACACCTACACCACGCAGGAAAAGACCATCTCCATCCCCGCGTAGTATCGCTGCATATTATCAGACCAACAAATAATGTAGGGGCACGGCAATGCCGCGCCCCTTTGTTTTATCTATTCCTCAACAATTATGCGTACGAGATTCTTCGCTGCCCCTTCGCTACGCTCAGGGCTTCGGCTCAGAATGACAACTCGTGGCGTGGTAGACAACGAGGTTTACCTCGTTGATCAACGACCATATCGAAGACTCGCCATGTTGTTGGGCGAGAAGGCCGTTGTTTACCAACTACGTTACATTACGCCTGAAAAATCTTTTTATGTAGCGTGGTAGCTCGCTGCCACGTTCTACGTTGGAGCAAGCTCCAACGCTACATCGATTGTATATGGCCCCATAAATGGGGCAACTACAGTTGAAAGCCGCAGGGCTAAAGCCCTGCGGCACCCATAGATTAGGTAGGGGGCGGGGTGACCCCGACCCTACAGTGAATTATAACGTGGAGGGCAGCCATAAGGCCTGCCCCTACAAACTATTTGGGCAGGGGAGCGCCGCACCAGGCGCAGAATGTCCACGTGGCGGAGACCTCCTCCCCACACTTCGCACATGGAGGGGCATTCACCATCGCGTCGAACGGGGTGTGCCACGTGAAGACCGCCTTCTCGTACGGGCCGTCGGCATTAAGCACCAGGGTCAGCTTGGATTTCTTGTGTGTGTCAATTACAGGCTCGCCCTTTTTATCCTTGTTCGGGAATATCAGGACGTGCATGTTGGCGCCGCCGGCGTCGCCCTCCGAGGCCAGTATAGTCTTCATTGCCGCAACGGTCGCCGCAACCATGGGGGGCGGGTCGTCTACGGGCCGGATTTTAGAGCCGTCCGGCGCCAGCAGCACCGCTCTTTTCCGGACTTCGCTTTCACCCGCATACATAGAGGAGCCGTCGGGCTGCATGATGCTGCTCTGGATGACCATGGTGATGTACGGCTTAAGGAACCCCATGTCCTGTTCTATGACGTCCCTTGGCTGACGGGTATCGGTAAGACTTGCCTCCACGTAGAAATCGAACGGCATCCACATGGCAAGCTGTGTAACGTCACCCAGTATCTCTACTTTCAGTATCTCGGTAACAAAGCTGCCGAGGTCGGCATTTGGCTTCGCGCCGGCTCCCTGCTGGGCAGCCAGGGTCTGGGGGAACGCGGCGACACAGAACAGAACCGCGGCCATAAAAAGAATCCTTGGGGTCTTCACGGTGCTCTCCTTTCAAAAACGTATTACCTTCATGTCTGCCAGCGCGGCCGGACGGTGAAGGTTATTCTCCCGTTGGGAATATCATCGTATCGAGGTCTTTTACCAGTTGATACATCCTGCGGGCGTCTTGCAGGGCCTGTTCCTGGTTTACAAGCGGTATTATCTCTATCTTTGTAAACAGGGGGAACAGCGGCAGCTTTGTCACAATCGCCTCTATCTCCGCGTGGTCGTCCGCGTCAAAGATGGCCGCCGCGCCGCGGCGCCCGGCCAGTTTGCCGCCTGCCAGGACTTTCCCCCTCTTCTTCATCCTCTCGTAGAACTCCCATTCCTTTATCAAGAGTTGAAAGAAATCCCTGACCGGCATCTGGTTAATCTTTTCTATCTCTACCTTTACTAGAAATAGCATGGGAGTTCACCTCGCATTTAATGGACGTTGTAGAGACAGAACCCGCCGCCCGCCACAAATATGGCGTATTTAGAACCTGCGTCGAGGACTGTCCCTTCGCATTATCCGGCATCGGCCCCGACAGTGTTACATGGCCATGCCGCCGTCTACGGTAATTACTTGACCCGTGATATAACTGGCCTCGTCCGAGGCCAGGAAAGCCACCACGCGGGCCACCTCTTCGGTCTCGCCGACGCGGCCCAGAGGCACCAGCTTCAACATCTCGTCCAGGTATTTCTGCTCTATCGCTTTAACCATATCCGTCTTAATGAAACCCGGCGCCACCGCGTTTACCCGCACCCCGCGCCTTGCCACCTCCTTGGCCAGGGCCTTGGTAAAACCAACTATCCCGGCCTTTGAGGAGGAATAGTTGGTCTGTCCCGCCATGCCGACAAGCCCGCTGACGGAGCTTATGTTTATTATCGAGCCGCTCCGCTGCTTCATCATGGGCAACACGGCGGCCTTGGTGCAGTTGAACACGCCGTTCAGGTTGGTATCTATCACGGCCCTCCAGTCCTCTTCCGACATCATCATCAATATCTTGTCCCTGGTTATACCGGCGTTGTTTACCAGGATGTCTACCTTTCCGAGTTCCTTTATGGCATTGCTAATCATCTCTTTTGACCGGGCAAAGTCCGCGACGTCGCTCTGCACGGAAAACGCCTTTACGCCCAGCTTGCTTATCTCGCCCTCAAGCTCCTTCGCCTTCTCCACGTTCTTCGCGTAGCTGAAGGCCACGTCCGCGCCGTTTCCGGCAAGCTCAAGGGCTATCGCCCTCCCGATACCCCTGGTACCACCCGTGACAATAGCCGTCTTCCCTTTTAATGACATGTTACCTTCTCCACGTTTTATAATGAAACAAGCGACAATCCGCTTCCCGCGGATTCATTGGGGCAAAAATTTTGCCCTGGCAAATTATACAGTAAGTCCTATCTTAAAGCCTTCATGGATCGCCTCCATCGCGGTCCTTACCTGCACGCAGTCGCCGATAGTATATATCTCAGGCACGAGACCGTTAAGGTGTTTATGGAGCGAGTCGTCGGATATGTACCCGGTAGCAATTATCACCGTTTCCGCGGGTATAAAAGTCTCCCGGCCGTCCTTTTCATACAACACGCCGCTCTCTGGCTCCTCTTTGACTTCCTTTACCTTTACGGTCGTGACGGCCTTTATGCCTGCGCCCTCCATCTCCCTTTCCATCACCCAGCGTGTGGATATCCCGAAACCGCCGGCGACTCTCCTCTTCATCTCGAGAATGGTGACGTTCCTGTGGCCCCTTGAGGATTTTTCCAATGCGGTCGGCAGGTCTATTATATCATTCTTTAGCAAGAACATCGCCACATCCGGTTTCATACTGCCCAGCTTGGCCACGTAGAGGGCCGTCTCACTGCCTACCGTCCCGCCGCCTATTATAACAACCTCACGGCCAACCGGCACCCTCCCGTCCAGTACGTCCTTCGCCAGCACGATGTTATTCCCGTTTATCCCCGGAATCGGCGGGATGGACGGCGTTGAACCAGTTGACAGTATCAGCACGTTCGGTTTTTCCTTCTTGATTATATCCGGGTTTGCCTCAACGCCCAGGACGACCTTCACCTTTTCCTTCTTTATCTGTCTTTCCAGATATTTTATAACGTTTACAAACTCCTCGCGGCCAGGGGGCTTGTAGGCATAGTGCAACTGACCCCCAAGGATTTTTTCTTTCTCATACAGTGTTACGTCATGGCCTCTCAGCGCGGCCACCCGGGCCGCCTCCATTCCTCCGGGACCGCCCCCTACAACAAGGATCTTCCTCTTCTTTGCCGCCGGTGTTATGGTATATTCTTTTTCCCTCCCTGCCCTGGGATTGTACAGGCAGGTGACGGCCCTCATGTTCAAGAGTTCATCAAAGCAGCCCTGGTTGCATGCTATACACGTCCTTATGTCCTCAAGCCTGCCTTCCTTATATTTATTGGGCAGCTCTGGGTCCGCTATGAGCGGTCTGCCGATGGATACCAGGTCTGTCTGCCCGTCCCTGAGCAGCTCTTCCGCAACGGTAAGGTCATTTATCCTGACAGCCGCTATTACGGGTATGTCCACGTTTTCTTTGATGGAGGTTGCCAGAACCACGTAAGCGGTTCTGGGGATTACCATCAGCATTACGGGTACCTTGCTTTCGTGCCACCCCGGCGACACGTGGAAGGCGTCCACGCCGAGTCCGGCAAGTCTCTGGGCGATTTGTATATTGTCCTTAATCTTCAGACCGCCCTCCATCAGCTCATCCCCGGAGAGTCTAAAGATTACGGGAAAATCCTCCCCAGCGGTCTCTTTGACGGCCTCTATGGTTTCAACGGCAAAGCGCAGCCTTTTCTCCGGGCTGCCGCCGTACTCGTCGTTTCTTTTATTGCTTATTGGTGAGAGGAACTGGTTGATGAGGTATCCCATGCCGCCGTGAATCTCTACGGCATCGAAGCCCGCGTCTTTGGCCCTTTTTGCGGCCAGGGCGTAGTTTTGTATTACCTGTTTTATCTCCGGGATGCTTAAGGCCCTGGACGTGTCTCTGGCCAGTCGTGAGGGCACGCTCGATGCCGATACGGGCTGCATCTTTGAGAACAGGCTTGAGGCATAACGCCCGCCATGGAGTATCTGGGCAGCGGCCTTTGTGCCGTGACGGTGCATAGCCCCGGTGAATCTGGCGAGTGAGGGGATGTAGCGGTCGTCGTCCAGCCCGAGGATGCTCTTCCACGCCTTGCCGTTCTGTTCCGGATAGCACCCGCCGACAACGATGAGCCCCACACCTCCGTCGGCCCTCTCCGTATAGAAATCAACAAAACGGTCATTGACAAAGCCGCCGGTAGTGAAGCCAAGGTCCATTGCCGTCATCACGAGACGGTTTTCCAGCTGCAACGGGCCTATATTTATTGTGTTAAACAGGCTGACCATGTCTCAAGTGTGGAGCACAAAAAATAAAGAAGCAGGGCAAAAGGCCCTGCCGCGCGATATTATAACCATTGAAAATGAAATTACATATCACTTTTTTCCACTACGAGGCTGGTGCAGTTTCCATTCAGGTCGAGAGAGTTGACTATTGCCACCTTTATGTCCTGTTTAAGCTCGTCCCCCAGTACGAAATTCAGCTCGCACTCAGGGTCCGGCACCTTGTAGTTCCTCATCGGAGGGATGGTCGATTTTTCCATGGCCAGCAGGCAAAAGGCCATTTGCATCGCCCCTGATGCGCCGTAACACTCACCGGTCTGAGACTTTATAGAACTTACCGGTACGTCTCTCAAGCCGTCTCCCAGCAGCGCTTTAACGGCCCTGGCCTCTATGAGGTCCGTCTGCTTTGAAGAATTACCGTTTGCGCAGATAAGCCCCAAGGAATCCTTTGATTGTCCGGCCTGTTCAAGAGCCTGCTCCATGGTATTTTTCACTCTCTCTGTCTTTTCTTCCAGGCTGAACCTCCTGGCTCCCATGTAAGCTAGTCCGTGACCGGTGAGCTCCGCATATACGCGGGCTCCCCGCCTGCGTGCATATTCCATGTCCTCTATGACAAACACGTAACTGCCCTCACCGAGGATGAAGCCGTTCCTGCGCTTATCAAACGGGGCGCTTATCTCTGGTTCAGAGTCCTGCGAACCAGCCAGAAGTTTTTGCATAAGAAAGATGATGTAACTGTCGAGCGAGATTTGTTCCACCCCGCCGGCAATGAGCACATCCACCCTGTTTGTCTGTATCAAGCTAAAGGCGTCGCCGATAGCGTCGGCGCTGGACGTGAATCCTGAGGTAATTGTCCTTGAAGGACCGGTGAGTTTAAAAAATACTGAAGCAAAGTTTGTAGAGGAATTCAGTGCCACGTCATAGCTGTCCATGGGAAGGAGCTTTTCAGGCCCGCGTTTAAGGATCTCATACGTATAATCCGTTGTCTGTGGGTAATTGCCGAGGGCTGAACCTATTACAACGCCCGTGTCATCAGGACAGTGATTGCCGTTCTGGAAGAGTTTAGCGTCTTCGAGGGCAAGTTTCGTTGCAGACGCAAGAAATTTGGTACCCTTTGTCAGATATTTAAGGCCCTTGTCACCGAGATATTCAGAGGGATTCAGGCCCTTTACTTCCGCAGCCAGTTTACAAGGATACCCGGAGACGTCAAGGGACGTGATCGGGGCGATACCGGAATGGCCTCCGGCAAGATTCTTCCAGAATTCCTCATGCCCAAACCCCAGCGGAGAGATTATACCGATGCCAGTTATTACGGTCCTTTTCTTCATACCCTACCAAAAACAACGCTGGCATTATTACCGCCAAAGGCAAACGAGTTATTCAAGGCGAATCTAACCTCTTTGTTTCTTGCCTCATTAGGCACGCAATCCAGGTCGCATTCCGGGTCCTTTGTCTCGTAGTTTATCGTCGGGGGGAGTTCTCCAAACTTTATGGCCAGGCAGCACACGGCAGACTCAATGGCGCTTGCCGCTCCCATGGTGTGGCCGATCATTGACTTTACCGAGCTGCATGGAATCTGCGGGGTTCTCTCTTTAAAGACCGTCTTGACTGCAAGGGTTTCCATTTTGTCATTCAGCGGCGTGCCTGTGCCGTGCGCGCTTATATAATCTACGTCCTCATACGAAAGCTTGGCGCATCCCAGTGCCGCCTCCATTGCCCTGATAGCGCCTTCCCCTTTAGGATGGGGAGCGGTCATGTGAAAACCGTCGCTGCTGAGACCGTAGCCCTTTACTTCAGCATATGTGTTCGCGCCGCGTTTTGTTGCATGCTCCAGAGTCTCAAGTATCAGCATCCCCGCGCCGGCCCCCACGACCAGACCCTGTCTGTTTTTATCAAACGGCTGGCATTTCTCCGGCGCCAGGGCCTTCAGGTTGTGGAAGTGCGTAAATTCAGTTTGCGGTACTATGTCGCTTCCGCCGACTACCATTGCGTTAACCTTTCCTTCCTGCAGCATGTCAAAGGCCCAGCACAGGGCATGGTTTCCGGAGGAGCAGGCGTTAATCAGAATGATATTGGGACCTTCTACGTGAAAATCTTCTGCCAGCTGAGTCGATAAGGTCGCCGGGGGATAACGCAGGACCACGTCCAGACTAAACCCGGAGGCCTTGTCACGGGGGTTGTCCCTTAGCTTATGCTCAAAGGCGGAGAGTTCTCCGGCAAGCGTTCCTATGGACATACCGACTTTATCTATTTCCAGGCCCTTGTAGTCAAATATGCCGCTATCTTGAAGCGCCTCCCTGGTAGCTACGTAAAGACAATCGTAAACAGTATATCCGTTCTTGGATGGTGGGGTACCGTTGGAGTTCAGACTTTTTAACTCACAGGCACGGTGAACCTTGTATCTGGAGGTGTCAAAGGTGGTAATTTCCGAGACACCATCCCGGCCATTAAGCATTGCTTCCCAGGATTTTTTTCTGTCCGAACCAATGGCCGTTACCAAGCCGAGGCCTGTCACAACTACTCTGGGCATGATATGGATATCTCTTCTAAAAGACCTTCGTGGTTATCAGGCTGGAGGATTCGTTAAATCTTTCCTTCTTCCCTATCCGGCCCAGGGCCTCCTGGTACTTCCCGGAGGCCTCCAATTTTTGCAGGTTTTCTATGAAATGTGCGATGACTTCCCGCCAGTCCCAGTTGACCTTGAGGGCAAACATGGCGGAGTTGTTATTGTTCAAGGCCTGCCTCGAGTTTTGGAATCTCGCCCTGATGGACTCGGTGGACCATAGCCGCTGCTGCAGGCGCTGTAACCCCTCGGTAAGCTCCTGAATGGAGAGATTGTTAAGGATGTGGACAAGGTGGTGAGACGTGTAATATACCCAATCCTCGGGGAAGTTCGTACGGAAAAGCCTGTTACCACCCTCCAGACGTTTGTAAAGGGGGGTATTGATAAACGGGCAAAGTATGCCGCATGTCATTATGTCAAGGTTGGAACCCAGCACAAATTCCGATACCTCGTCAAAGGTGTCTATAGTGTCGGCATCATTGCCAAATATCACGGTACCCCAGACGGCTATGCCGTGTTTGCGAATGTTCTTAATGGCTTCATAATATTTATCTATGGTTATCCTCAGGTTGACGTGTTTGTTCATCGATTCCAGGGCTTCTTTATTCAGTGACTCTATCCCTATTAGCACCCCCACACAACCACTCCTGACCATGTAATCCAGGGTCTCGTCGTCCCTGAATATATTAAGTGACGTAAAACCGAACCAGTTCTGGTAGATGCCCCTTTCCACCATCTCTTTAAAGAGATTCCTGACCCTGTCGTTTGATTTTTTACTATGGCCGTAAAAATTCTCGTCGGTGAGCACCAGCCCCCGGAACTGGCCCTGAATAGCCTCCATCTCGTCAAGCACGTCCTCTACGGGCCTCTCACGGTATTTGCGGCCCTGGGATTGAGGGACGGAGCAAAACTCACAACTGAAGGGGCACCCGGCAGATGTGGTTATTCCGGAGTAACGGTATTTATATTTCTTCTTCAGAAATTCCCTGTCGGGGTAAACTAACTTCAGATTTTCCAGCGGTGTAAGGCCGCCTTCGTAAAATTTCTGAAGACGTCCCTGTTCAAAATCCGACAGCAGCTTGTCCCAGATGGAAACGGCCTCTCTCTGTACGACACAATCTACGTGCTCGGCCACCTCATTGGGATAAATAGTCGCATGCACACCGCCCATTATTACCGGGATTTCCCTCTTCCGGCAGGCAGCGGCGATCTGATAGGCACGCGGGGCCTGATAACTGACGGACGTTATCCCCACCAGATCCGCTCCCGGGAAACACAGGTTGCCGTTTTCGTCTACGGCGCTCTCCTCGGTTTCGTCTATTACGTCAACCTCCCAGCTATCCGGGGTCAGAGATACCAGGTAGCCCAGGTTTACAGGCATCTGGGCCAACACAGAGACGTTCTCCTCACCGACGTTTCCTATCGGATGGGGATTTATAAGCACAAGTTTTCTTTTGCTTATCATTATGTTTCTTTTTCCCGGTATTCTCTTACGTATAAACTCTACGCTGGATTGTGCCCTCTGGTAAGAACCTTACACACCGGGTGACACTCCCATCAATACGCGCCAGTCACCAATAATACCTGCCCTATGGCGTGGTCTTTTGTGTGGGTTATTGATACGTCCCATGAGCCGACACCCTTTTCCTCGGCGAGTTCCTTCGCCCTCCCATAAAGTTTAAGGTAAGGACGTCCCGAGGAATCATTGAGCAACTCAATATCTGTCCACTTCATCCCCGTACCCAGGGCCTTTACCACCGCCTCTTTTACGGCAAACCTGGCGGCCAGGTGTTCAAACTTATTCCTCTTAGAGAGGCTGTACTCTACCTCCCTGGGGGTGTATATGCGGTCAATAAAGGATTCGTAACGGGTAAAAAGGTCTTTAATTCTTCCAACTTCCACCAGGTCGATGCCTATGTACACACCGATACTCCCCTAGAACTCCTCAAGAGAAAAATAACCCGTGTGTAGGGATTCTATCTATTGTAGTAACAGTTGTCAACGAGAAATTGACTGGTGGACCAGGTTATGCCTTACGCTCTTAATATTGACAGCACAAAGGGATAGCATATAATAGCAACTTCTCATGCATATCCTGGAACCCACAGAAAAAAACCTCAATAAAAACATAGCCCGCCTGGCCATTCCCGCTGCTGCCGAGAACATACTGCACCTGATGGTATTCATTGTGGATATCATCATGGTCGGCAGGCTGGGGACAGAGGCAATTGCCGCAGTGGGGATGGCGGGGGCGCTGAGTTTTGTACTGACCATGGTGTTTGCCTCAAGTTCTGCCGGCACGGTAAGCCTTGTGGCCAGATACTCCGGGGCCAAGGACAAGCCTACCGCAGAGCGAGTGGCGACCCAGTCATTGTTATTGGGACTAGTCTTAGGCCTCCTGGCCTTCCCCCTGCTCTATTTCTCCGCCGTAAACATTCTCTACATGATGAGCGCAGAACCGGATGTGGCCTTGCTTGGCGCCCTCTACTTCAAGATAGTCATATGTTTTCTCCCCTTCAGACTCATAATGCTGGCCGGTCATGCCGCCTTTAGGGGCGCGGGAGACACGCGAACGCCCATGCTGATTACGCTGGTGATGAACTGTCTGAACATCCTATTTAACTGGCTGCTCATATTCGGCATATGGATATTCCCCAGGTTGGAGGTGGCAGGCGCCGCCTGGGGCACCGCCATTTCTTATGTAGCAGGTGCCATTATGGTCGCGGTCATCATCTCCGGCGGCAGGGGGCTGATTACGGTAAAACTGCGCAATGTCCTTTCTCCAGACCCGGACATCATAAAGAGAATAGTCAGGATATCGACGCCCGCGGCCATTGATGCCTTTCTTACCCAGGTGGGCTACCTGGTCTTTTTAAAGATAGTGGCTACGTTGGGCACAACGTCCCTGGCGGCGCATCAGATAGCCATCAGGATAGAGGCCTTCTCGTTTATGCCCGGTTACGCGCTGGCCGTTTCTACGGCCACGCTGGTCGGGCACAGTCTGGGGGCCAAAAACGAAGACCTCGCCCGGCTGAGCATGAGGCGGAGCTGCATCTACGCCCTCATAGTGATGTGCTCGTTCGGCGTCTTGTTCCTGCTCATTCCGGAACCCCTGGCACGCATATTTTCACCTGAACCGAGCGTGTTACAGCTGACCGTAATCTGTGTTATGATTGCGGCGATAGAGCAGCCGGCGCTCGCCATCTACATGGTATACGCCGGCGGGCTGAGGGGAGCGGGAGATACGATGAGCCCGATGTTGATCACCATTATCGGGACGCTATTCATCCACGTGCCCACAGCGTATCTCTTCGGGATAGTCCTTGGCTGGGGACTGCCGGGCATATGGTTCGGGGCGGCGCTTGACTGGATACTACGCGCCATAGCGGTTTGCATACTCTACCGCCGGGGAAGGTGGAAGCGGGTAAAGGTTTGAAGTAAACCATCCTCCATACAATTAGAGGGGAAGAAAGGTGTTTAAAATGGACTATATCAGAAAACCATTGTTTGCCATCGTCTTTACCGTCTTGATTGGATTTAGCCCTGCGTTTCCGGGTATGGAGTCTCGCACGGCCTATGGTATTGAGACAGACAGAAACAAAGAGGCCTTGTTAGAAACAAAGAAATGCCAGGGGTGCGACCTGCATGGTGTTAACCTGGCGGGGTTGGAACTGCAAGGCGCCAACCTGAGACGCGCCAAACTTGTTGAATCAAACCTTCAGGGTGCCGACCTGAGTGGGGCTGACATGAAGATGAGTCTCTTGAGGCGGGCCAACCTTGCCGGCGCTAAAATGGTTAATGCCGACCTGACAGGTGCATACCTTCTGGGCGCCAACCTGGAAGGAGCCAACCTTAAGGGAGTTGACCTTGCCAGTGCCACTCTGGATAATGCCAATCTGCAAGGCGCCAATCTGGAAGGCGCAAACCTGGCCTTCGTCGGTGTTGGAGAAGCGGACTTTAAGGGTGTAACGGGCCTTACCCCGGGGCAGAAAAAATATCTACGGTATGAAGGCGCCAAAAACGTACCCGAATGATAGGAAACGATTACACGGTTCACTTGACCTAATAACAAATTTTTGCCGAGCAAGCTCTGCCGCTACATCGTTGTGTAGGTGTCATTCTGAGTTTCTTGAGCGAAGAATCTATAATAATGTTAGATTTTCGGGGGTGCCGCAGGTCTTTAGACCTGCGGAGAAGGCGAATCCGCCTCTGGCGTGACTTCGATCGTTCAAGTCCCTCAGTAATGACATTTGCGCAGGGATTTCAGGGCCGAAGCAGTCTAGTCCTTCTTTGCCACGCCCTTTTTCGACAGTGTGACCCAGTCCGACCAATCCTCCCACTCGACAAACCGGGTCTTGTCGGTAAGCCAGTACTCGGTGCCCTTCCGCGTGCGGTTACAGACCATGTAGTCGGTGGTCTTGGTCTGTCTCTGGACGACGGGCCTGTAGTAATGGCATTCTACCTGGTGGAAGACTATCTTGGACTTGTCCTCTACCGGTATCAATTCCAGGTCCTCCGGTGTCAGTTCGCCCTTTTCGAGCATTTCCTTCGGTACGGCCACCTCGTACACAAGTTTCTCTTCCACCTTTATCGTCGCCATCTCCGGGTTGTAAGTCTCGTCCGGCACGGGGATAGTCGGGGCATTTCCCGTCATGAATATGTTCCGGCTGTAGGTACCCTGCACGGAGGTCTGGCAGGTCAAAATAAAAGAAAGCGCGCAGATTGCAGATACTGCGAGAAGACATCCCCTTTTTGAGAACTTCATTTCTTAAATACCCTCCCATTAGACACGAACCGTAAAACCTAAAATTCTTGAGATATTATAGTCCTGGTACGGGCCTCAGTCAATAAGCCCTTTTACGTAAATATCCTGCTGTAAAGCAATTGACGCATAAGGTCAGAGGTGCTATATTTCGTAGACAATTTTATTGTGAGGGGACTGGTGGAAGAGGCTATCCGCAAGGCGGACACACTCATAGAGGCCCTGCCGTACATTAAGGCCTTCAGGGACAAACTGATTGTAATAAAGCTGGGCGGCAGCGCCCTGGCCGCGGGGGGTGAACTGCGCGGGCTTCTTGAGGACGTCATCTTCATGAAGACGGTGGGCATGAGGCCCATACTCGTCCACGGAGGCGGGCCCCACATTACCGAGGAAATGGCAAAGAGGGGCAAAAAACCCAAGTTTGTTCAGGGACACCGCGTTACCGACCAGGAGACACTTGATATAGTGGTAGACATCCTGATAAACGACGTTAATAAGGGTATACTGGACGAGCTTAAGGGTCTGGGGGACGAGGGAGTCAATCTGTGGAGGAATGGGCGTCCCCCGCTGAAGGCTGAACAATATATGGCAACGGACGAGGGTGGTAAAAAGATAGACCTGGGCCGTGTGGGGGAACTCTTGTCGATAGAAGAAAAGGCGTTTCGTAAGGCATGCAATGCTGGTAAGATACCTGTAATAGCGCCGGTTGCGCGGGGCCGGGACGGCCTGTTAAATGTAAATGCTGACAATGTGGCGTCCTTCATGGCCGGTTCCTTGAAGGCCGAGAAGCTGGTGTTTCTCTCAGACACGCACGGTATTATGACGGACCCTTCTTGTGATGATACCACGGTATCCAGCCTGTCGAAGGCTGAGGTAATGTCGCTTGTCGCGAGCGGGGTAATCGCGGGCGGCATGCTGCCCAAGTCATGGGCGTGCCTCAGGGCGATTGAACATGGGGTGAAGAAGGCCCACATAATTGACGGCAGGATACCCCACTCACTTCTACTAGAGATATTTACGGACAAGGGGATAGGCACACAAATAGTGCTATGAGCAACGCGGGTCGGACGAAATTCGGCAGGTTCTTCATAGTCATTGGTAACGGGTTTCTGAATTTCGCGCAATCCGTGGGCGAGATGTGCCAGTTGCTGGCCGCATCCATACTGTGGTGCCGGGCGGTGTTTAAGAACCTGGACAAGGTTCTCGCCCAGATGGGCAAGGTAGGTGCGGACACGCTGCCCATTGCGAGCCTGACGGCGTTATTTATCGGGTTCGTACTCGCCCTGCAGATGGGCGTCGCGCTACAGACGTATGGCCAGGAAAAAAGTATCGGCGCGGTTGTGGCTATATCTATGGCACGAGAACTGGGTCCGGTCCTGACGGCTATACTGGTCATTGGGAGGATAGGCGCCGCCATTACCGCCGAGCTAGCCACAATGAGCGTCTCTGAAGAGATTGATGCCATGAAGACACTTGGCATCAATCCCGTGCGCTATCTGGTTATGCCCAGGCTCCTCGCCTGCGTCATCATGTTGCCGTTGCTGGTCGTCTACGTGGACCTGGTGGGAATGATAGGCGGGGCCGCCGTGGCAAAGGCATATTTCGGCGTACCGTTCTTCATATACATTGAGAACCTAGAGGAGTGGCTGACCTTTGGGGATATTGCTCAAGGGATGGTAAAGGGGGCGGTCTTTGGCGTCATTATTGCGATAGTAAGCTGTCAGCGCGGGCTCGCCACGGTAGGCGGACCCGGCGAGGTGGGTCTTGCCACGACCAACTCAGTGGTTTTTTCCTTTGTAAGCGTTTACATATCCAATTATTTTGTTACCAGGCTATGGTTACTGCAATAAATTCAGAGATAAAAGAGGTCGAAGGAGAGACGGCAATTGAGGTGCGCCAGCTACACAAATGGTTCAGAGGTAATCATGTCCTCAGGGGCCTCGACCTCAAGATTTACGACGGAACATCGACTGTCATAGTAGGCGGCAGCGGTGCGGGCAAAAGCGTACTCCTAAAACATATAATCGGTCTGGCCAGGCCCGCTTCGGGCAATATATATATCTACGGCGAGGAGCTCACGGGCAAGACTGGTAAGCATCTTGAGGCTATTCAGCGGAAATTTGCAATGGTCTTTCAGGGTTCGGCGCTCTTGAACTCTCTTACGGTGGCTGAGAACGTTGGTCTTGGCCTCACCGAACAGCGCAGGTTCAGCAAGAAACATATAGCTGGGATTGTGAGGGAGAAGCTCGCCCTCGTGGGGCTTGAGGGCAAGGACTCACAGCTCCCCGGGGAATTGAGCGGCGGAATGAAGAAGAGAGTGGGGGTAGCCAGGGCACTGGCGATGGACCCTGAAATACTCCTGTTCGACGAACCGACCACGGGCCTTGACCCGGTGATGGCCGAACGCATAGACACACTGATAGACGACTTGAAGAGCAAATTAAAGAAGACGACTGTCATAGTAACCCATGACATGGATTCCGCTTTTAAGTTGTCAGATCGTATTGTTATGATATATGATGGTAAGATAGTGGAAGAGGGTTCACCTGAGGAGTTCTTGCACAGCACAAACCCGGTGGTCGAACAATTTACAAGCAGGTTTAAGAGGCAAGGGGCTAAGGAAAACCCTTGATACAGGGAGGTGTGTCGTTATGGCGTCACCGGCACAGGCAAAAAAGGTTGGTATATTTTTCATCATCGGTATGGTCATACTTGGGCTCATAACCTTCAGGGTAGAGCAGGTAGGACGTTTTTTCAAAAAGCACAACGATTACAAGGCCTATTTTCAGAGTTCCAAGGGCCTGAAGAGGGGCTCAAGGGTAACCCTCTCCGGGATGGACATCGGGGAGGTCAAGCGTGTAGACATTGAAGCCGGTAAGATACTGGTAACGATGGCCGTTGGCAGAAATATTCCAATCAGAAAGGGTTCTGTCGCGGTAATCGTCCCCGATTTCCTGTTCGGCAAGAGTTACATAGACATAAGCCTGGTACCGCCCAATAGACCCCCGCTCCCCCCCGGCAGTGTGATGGAGAGTGCTAACGTCCCCGGATTCAGTGACATGCTGGTGAAGCTCGACCTGGCAATGGGCAGTCTTGACATCCTCACCGATACCCTCAAGAGCGCTCAGACAATCCTGGCAAGACTGGAGCGCGGGGAGGGTACAATAGGAAAACTATTTGCCGACGATGAGATATTCGACGATCTCAAGGGCACGGTAACAAACGCCAACGAGATTATGGAAAGGATGGCCCGTGGAGAAGGAACTATTGGCAAACTCCTGGTGGACGACAAGTTCTTTGACGACCTCAACGAGGCGGTAACTAACGCAAACGTAATCATGGCCAAGATGGCCAAGGGTGAGGGCACCATGGGCAAGCTAATCGCAGACGAGGAACTCTTTAATGACCTCAACGAGGCTGTAGGAAATGCCAACATCATCCTAGGCAAGATGGTCAGAGGCGAGGGTACCCTGGGTAAGCTGGTCAGGAGCGAAGACCTTCACGAAGACCTAAAAAATATGATGGCCAACCTGGCAGAGACGGTTAACGGGTTCAGGGCCATGATGCCGCAGGGCGCCTTCAGCAGTGTAATGTATAGTTCCTTCTAGGGGGTGCATCTACTAATCTACCGATTGCTGGTACATGAAGGCAGCCTTCTCCAGGAGAAGGCTTGTAACTTCCTGTGTGGACTCTTCCACTATTGTTGGCAGCTGGGTCTCGTCCGTAAACGATTCCATCGGGACGCTGTAGACGTTATACCTCTGTTCGCTTCCCCAGTAGGTGTAGACCCAGACGTTGGCCGTCTTGATAGTGCCGTCGGAGAAGAAATCGAAGAAGACCAGCCAGCCCTTCAGGCCCAATAGATCGTTCTCGGCCAGCTGCCTCCGCAGCTCCTCGATGAACGGTTTTTCAAAACGTTCCTTTGCCGCCATCGCCTCTTTCTTTTCCCCAGCGGTGAAATCGCGTGCGGGAAGGCTCCTCACCCCCTTCACAAAACCAACACCCCATTCCTCCGACATGCCTGTGCATCCGGTAAGGAAAAGCGCCAAGAGTACAACACAGGTTAGTTTCATCTTGTATCTTTTAACATCACACCTTTGGTGTGGCTTTCCGTCTCAGGCGGATTCAACCCCTCGGAACGACTAGTACAAAACGTACGTAGAATTTTCCAACAATTTAATAACATCTTCCGAACTCAAAAGCAATTATAATAATATATCGAGCCCATGACAAGGGCTGCGGCAGCGCACTATGTCACCTTGAGAAAAATCACTTCGAAAGAGGTTATACTTGATTGTGCTTTTTTGGTGTGCGATAATACCGCACTCAGCCGCGACATGATTTAAGGTAAGGCCAATGAAAGTTGACACTAACAGCACAATAGAAAGCTTCAAAAGGTACGTCATGCCGAACTACATCCGGAACCCGGTGGTGCTGACCCGGGGCAAGGGCGTACACCTCTGGGATAGTGACGGTAAGAGGTATCTGGATCTGTTTTCCGGTTGGGCAGTAAGCAACCTGGGACACTGTCATCCCAGGGTGTCAAATGCCGTCAGCAGGCAGGCAAAGCTCCTGGTCCATGCCCCGAATATATTTTACACAGAGGCCCAGGGCGGGCTGGCCAAACTCATATCAAACAACTCCTTCGGCGGTCTGTGCTTCTTCTGTAACAGCGGCGCCGAGGCCAACGAGGCCGCCATCAAGCTGGCCAGGATACATTACAGCCCCCTGGAAAAGTATAAGATAATCACCATGCACGACTCCTTCCACGGGCGTACCATGGGGGCGCTCTCTGCAACCGCGCAACCAAAGTATCATAAGGGCTTTTCGCCGATGCTTGAGGGTTTTACCTTCGTACCGTTTAACGACCTCGACGCGGTGAAAGAGGCCGCTGACGACAAGACCTGCGCGGTAATGCTGGAGACTATACAGGGGGAAGGCGGGATAAACATCGCATCACAGGATTATCTAAAAGGTCTCAGGCGCCTCTGCGACGAGCTGAGGCTGCTCCTCATCCTGGACGAGGTCCAGTGCGGCATGGGGCGGACGGGTAAATACTTCGCCTATCACCACTATGGGATAACACCCGACATTATGACGCTGGCCAAGTCTCTGGGAAACGGTACGGCCATTGGCGCGATGGAGGCGAGGGCCGGCCTTGCCGAGAGTATGGTCCCCGGCAGTCATGCCTCCACCTTCGGTGGCAACCCGCTTGCCTGCGCCGCCGGCATAGCCGTCTTTGAGACCATCCAAATGGAAGGGCTGTTGGAGAACGCCTCGGAGATGGGAAGCTATTCCATGGAGAGACTGAATTCCCTTGCAGAAAAGTTCCCCGGCATTATAAAAGAGGTGAGGGGTATTGGCCTTATGATAGGTATTGAGCTGCATAACGAGGGCGCGACTATAGTAAAGAAGTGTATGGAGAGTGGCCTCCTCCTTAACTGCACACACGAAAACGTTATCCGGTTTATGCCACCGCTTAACGTGAAGAAGAAGCACGTAGACACCGGGATAGACATCCTGGAGGGCGTGCTCGAAGAATGTAAGTAAATGTTTACGAAAGAGTACGGACAGATATGCCACCTGAACATCTCCTTACTGTAGCAGACTTATCTCTTGATGACATAGACAAGATCTTCAACATGACCGGGGAGATGAAGTCTTCGCCGGCCAGGGGGGACGGGACGAAACCCCTTGATGGGAGGACCCTGGCGCTGGTGTTCGAGAAGAGTTCGCTCAGGACGCGGGTGTCTTTTGACGTAGCCATGAGGCAGTTAGGAGGAGGGGTTACCTATCTGAGCCATCAGGATATAGACCTGGGTCACCGCGAATCGGTCAAGGACGTCGCCACGACCCTTTCAAGGTACGTGGACGCAATAGCCGTCAGAACCTTTGCCCACAAGACCGTGCTGGAGATGGCGAAGGACTCCACCGTACCGGTAATCAACGCCCTCTCCGACTACGCCCATCCCTGCCAGGCGCTGACGGACCTGTATACGATTATGGAAAAGCGCGGGACACTTAAGGACGTGAAGGTCTCATTTGTCGGCGACGGCAACAACGTGGCCCGCTCCCTCGCGCTCCTTTGCGCACGGTTGGGCGTTGCCTTCCGCGTCGCCTCTCCAAAGGGGTACGAACTGGACAGGGGATTTCTCGACACGCTGAAAACGCTGGCAGAGGGAAACTCCCTGACGCTCAGCAATGACCCGAAGGAAGTGGCCCGGGATGCCGACGTCCTCTATACGGATTCCTGGGTGAGCATGGGGCAGGAGGCGGAGGCGGAAAAGAGGCGAAGGGATTTTAGGAATTACCGTGTTGACGCCGCACTGGTGGCGCTGGCAAAGGGGGATGCGCTGGTTATGCACTGCCTTCCCGCCCACCGCGGCGAAGAGATAACGAGCGAGGTATTGGACGGCCCCAATTCCATCGTGTACGACCAGGCGGAAAATCGCCTGCACGTGCAGAAGGCGATACTAAAACTACTACTTCTTCCAGACAGGAAATGACATGAGAGCAAACGGCAGAAAACCGGACGAACTCAGACCTGTGGTTATACACAGGGGCTACACGAAGTATGCCGCAGGTTCTGTGCTGATAGAGATGGGAGACACAAGGGTAATCTGTACCGCCAGTGTAGAGGACGGGGTTCCCCGTCACCGCCTGGGCAGCGGGCATGGCTGGATAACGGCGGAGTACTCACTCCTTCCGGGCTCCACCAGTACCCGCACCACCAGGGAAGTAAGCCGGGGCCGTATTAACGGGCGCACACAGGAGATACAACGCCTTATCGGCAGGTGCATGAGGGCGGTGGCCGATATGACAAAACTCGGCGAAAGGACTATATGGATCGACTGCGACGTCATTCAGGCCGACGGGGGGACCCGCACCGCCGCCATAACCGGCGCATACGTGGCCCTCGTAGACGCCCTTAATAAAATGAAAAAAAGGGAATTAATTCGCCAACTACCCCTGAAAGACACCGTCGCTGCGGTGAGCACTGGACTTGTAAACAACGAGGTGCTGCTGGATATGGACTACCGCGAAGACGTCGCCGCACAGGTGGACATGAACATCGTCATGACCGGTAACGGGAAATTCATTGAGATACAGGGTACCGGGGAGGAGCACACGTACAGCGACGGCCAGCTGACCGAGATGCTTGCAGTGGCCAGGAAGGGTATCGCGGAACTGACCGGACTGCAGAAAGAGGCATTGGGCGGTATAGAAACAACTTCGACTCCCTAGAAGAATCTAGCCGTAGAAATCTCATCTCCTGGTTACGTCTCGACAAAAGGGCTTGACGAAGAATCGGCTATTAATATCGTGCGCCAGATACTCATAGGCACAACCAACCCGCATAAACTCAAGGAGGTTCGTGAAATCCTCCGTGACCTGCCCGTAGAACTCATCAGCCCTGAGAAACTCGCCCAACTGCCTGAAATTATCGAAGACGGCCATACCTTCAGCGAGAATGCCGTCAAAAAGGCCGTGGAGTGGGCAAAGGCAACAGGTTACTGTACTATGGCCGATGACTCAGGGCTTGAGGTGGATGCCCTGGGCGGCGAACCGGGCGTATTTTCCGCCCGGTATGGAGGCAAAAACACCACGTATGAGGACAACAACATAAAACTCCTTAACGCCCTTGAGGGCGTACCAACAGCCCGGCGCACCGCAAGATTTCACTGCACTATTGCGCTCGCCAGGCCGGAGGGTCTCATCTTCGTAGTAGAGGGGGAATGCGCCGGAATAATAGCCGAAGGGCCCAGGGGCAGTCACGGGTTCGGCTACGACCCGGTCTTCTACGTTCCTGAATGCGGCAAGACCTTCGCCGAACTGGGACCGGAGATAAAGAACCAGATGAGCCACCGCACCCGCGCACTCAAGAAATTCGGGGAAAGATTGTTGAGGTTGCTGGACACAATGCCCTCTTCATCCTGACAGGATATGCACACCCACCCTGCAACATTATAGGGGCATCCGCCCGCCCCAAAAATGGCGAATTTCCAACCTAAGGCGGACAACGTGTCCCTGCTTCAGCCAACTCAATTTGACTTCAACCCGTGTTTGTGTTAGCGTATAATGTTTTATAAGTCAGTATCTTGGGACAATTATAATGGCGTTTTATTGTCGTGTAGTACCCCAAATTCTTGTTGCGCTTAATTGCATGGGCGGGGTAACCCCACCCCTGCTCTTAACATAATATTATGGACACAAAACAGATACGGAATTTTTGCATAATCGCCCACATAGACCACGGCAAGAGCACCCTGGCCGACAGGCTGCTTGAGTACACCCAGACCTTGAGCTCCAGGGAGCTAAGGGAACAGGTCCTTGACAATATGGACCTTGAGCGCGAGAGGGGCATAACCATAAAGGCCAGCACCGTCACGCTTACGCACATGAGAGACGGCAGGGAGTACGTGTTAAATCTTATCGACACACCGGGGCACGTGGACTTCAGTTACGAGGTAAGCCGGAGTCTCGCCGCCTGCGAGGGTGCGCTTCTGCTGGTAGACGCTTCCCAGGGCGTTGAGGCCCAGACGGTTGCCAACACCTTTCTGGCGCGGGACCACAACCTTAAGATAATACCCGCCGTAAACAAGACAGACCTGCAGCAGGCAAGGCCGGAAGAGGTAATTGAGGAGATGGAGCACACGCTGGACATCTTGCCCGAAGAGGTAATTCGTGTCAGCGCAAAGACAGGGTCAGGGGTGGAGGACATCTTAGAGGCCATTATCGAACGGGTACCACCGCCCAAGGGCGATAGCGCCGGGCCTCTGCGCGCGCTCATATTCGATTCAGTATATGACGGGTACCGCGGGGTCATTGTTTACGTCCGCATCTTTGACGGCTCTCTGACCCCCGGCGACAAGGTCTACATGATGAAAAAGGACCGGACGTTTGAGGTCGCCGAGGTCGGTATATTTAAGCCCGGCATGACCGCCACCGACAAACTCGGGACGGGGGAGGTCGGCTATTTCGTAGCGAACATAAAGACCATACAGGACGTGGAGGTTGGCGACACGATAACGAATTCCAGGGAAAGGGCCCACAAGCCCCTGCCCGGCTACAAGAAGCCCCTTCCTATGGTGTACTGCGGCCTGTACCCCACGATGGATACAGACCTTGTGCCCCTGAGGGCTGCGCTGGAGAAACTGGCCCTTAACGACTCTTCCTTTACCTTTGAACCGGAGCAATCGCTTGCCCTGGGCTTCGGTTTCCGCTGCGGGTTTTTGGGGCTCCTCCATATGGAGATAGTCCAGGAGAGGCTGGAGAGGGAAAGTAACGTCAATCTCATACAGACCGCCCCCAGTGTAACCTACGAGATCCTTACCAGAAACGGCGATGTGCTTACTATAGACAATCCGGAGAAAGTGCCACCCACAACAGAGATAGCGGAATTCCGCGAGCCGATTGTAAACATCAATATCATATTCCCCGTAGAATTTATGGGTGCGGTTATGCAACTGGCCAAAGAACGACACGGGAAATATAAGAAGACGGAATATCTCAGCCAGAAGCGCGTGATGCTCAGTTATGAGCTTCCCCTGGTGGAGATGATATTTGATCTCCACGACAGATTGAAATCCGCCACCAGAGGTTACGGGACACTCGACTACACCTTCACAGGCTACAAACCCGCAGACCTCGTGAAGCTGGACATACTTGTAGGCGGCAGGAAAGTCGACGCCCTGTCCTCCGTCGTACACAGGGGCGAGGCGCACAGCAGGGGAAAAAAGTTTGTAAAGAAACTGAGGAAGGAGATTCCCCGGCACATGTTTGAGGTGGCGATTCAGGCGGCTGTCGGTTCGAGGGTAATAGCACGCGAGACCATTACGCCCCTGAGGAAGAACGTAACCGCCAAATGCTACGGTGGTGACGTCACCAGAAAGAGAAAATTGCTGGAGAAACAAAAGGCCGGCAAGAAACGCATGAAAAATATTGGCAGTGTGGAGATACCCCAGGAGGCTTTTCTCTCAGTAATGGCAACCAACAATGAATAAGGACAAAACCGGTATGGTCTCAAGGGTCCTGAACTGGTTCAGGGCGGCCGACGAGGAGCAACAAGAAAAATCCCGCTTCCATATAATAAGGGAGAACGTCCAGTGGATCGCCATTTCAATCATCATCGCCCTGGGCATACGCTATTTTATAATGGAGGCCTTTAAGATACCGACCGGGTCAATGGCCCCGACCCTCGTAGGGGTACATAAACACGTCGAATGCCCGAATTGCGGATGGAATTTCACAAGAGACCACCACAGTTCAAAGGCAACATGCCCCAACTGCCTCTTTCAGACCAGTGTGTACAAAAATAAATCCCGCGGCGGGAACAGGATATTTGTAAGCAAGCTTACCTATAATTTCCATGAGCCCGAGAGATGGGATGTAATAGTCTTCAAGTACCCGCTTGTGGACGTCAGGTGTAAGGACTGCGGTTATGTTATGTTTGACAAGATATCGGCTGAGGGGATGAAGTGCGAGAAATGTGGTTCGACCAGGCTTAAATACAAGCGGAAAAACTACATTAAACGTCTCGTGGGACTGTCTGGTGAAGAAATCCAAATAAAGGGTGGCGACATATTCATAAACGGC
Source organism: Candidatus Bathyanammoxibius amoris (assembly GCA_024451685.1). Taxonomy (NCBI): domain Bacteria; kingdom Pseudomonadati; phylum Planctomycetota; class Candidatus Brocadiia; order Candidatus Brocadiales; family Candidatus Bathyanammoxibiaceae; genus Candidatus Bathyanammoxibius; species Candidatus Bathyanammoxibius amoris. The sequence continues at coordinate 107,092 of JAMXCW010000002.1, forward strand.
AAGGTCGCGACAAAACCCAAAAAGACACAGGAAGACCTCTGGGTGCCGGTATACGACAGCACGTACCCTCCAAAGGAAGTAGTCGCCCCATCCTGGAACTTTGACGTTGAGTATTGGGAAAATGACAAGAAAAGTCTGTTCCTCGACCTTTCACAGGCGGGGGGTAAGACCTCCTTTGCCTCCTTTGCCAGAAGGCTTCTCGACTCCTACGCGTACAACAATTTGACCGGCGCAAACGTAGTGGGGGACCTGAGACTGAAGATGTCCCTGACCGTTCAAAAGGGCTCCGGCAACATATGTCTTGTTTTAGAAAGAGACCAGGACGTCTTTCAGGCCTGCATACCCGTCCAGGGTTTGTTGGGGGAGAAATGCACCCTGAAACGTTCTCAGGAGACACTGGCACAGACCGACGCATATCTGATTCCGGGGCATAGACACGAAGTAGACTTTTACCATGTAGACGGCACTCTGCGGCTTATGCTTGACGGGAAACAAGTGTTGTCTTATGATGACAATTCAGATGACCCTGGTTACGGAAAACAGCTTTCTCGGAGCGGGATAAAGATAGGCGGCAAAGACGTTGCCTGCAGGTTTGAGGAAATTGAGATATTTAGGGACATATATTACAGCTCCAACCTGACAGCGGGCCGCTGGGCCATCTCCGCGCCACTTAGAATTGGTGGGAACGAGTATTTTGTCCTAGGTGATAACAGCATGAACAGCAAGGACAGCAGGGTATGGAAGTTTTTCCATGAGACCGACATTGTGGGCAAGGCGTTCTTTATCTTCTGGCCGCTGAGCGGCATTGGGGCGATCAGGTGAAACTGCTAGATACTCTGGGACTTACAAAGATATACGGTAAGAGGGTGGTCTTGAACTCTCTTGACATCACAGTCAGCAGCGGCCAGATTGTGGGTCTTCTGGGCCACAACGGCGCCGGCAAAAGCACCGCCTTCAACAGCATAATAGGCATAACCCGCCCCGACAGAGGCAGGGTATTCTTTAAAGGTACAGACATAACAAAACTCGCCATATACCGGCGTGCCCGGATGGGACTTGGATACCTGTGTCAGGAAACGTCTGTATTTCAAAGACTGACGGTTGTGGAAAACATCCTGGCCGTTCTTGAGGCCAGGAAGTTCTCTCGCGCAGACAGACGCAGCAGGGCCGAGCGGCTTCTGATAGACTTTGGTCTCCCGCACCTCGCGAAGAAAAAGGCCTTCACCTTATCCGGCGGTGAGAAGAGGCGCCTGGAGATTGCCCGTTGCCTGGCCGGAGACCCGGCGCTTATCATGCTCGACGAACCTTTCTCGGGGATTGACCCCATCGCCGTAGCCGAATTACAGGCAATGGTGCTCGGCCTCAAGAACAAAAATATCGGTATCCTCATCACCGACCACAACGTAAGGGAAGCCCTGTCAATTACGGACTACTCCTACATCCTCAACCAGGGCGTGGTGATAACAAAGGGCTCTACCGCCGATATCGTCAGTGACCCCATGGCCATAGAGTGTTACCTCGGTGAAGGCTTTTCCGTGGAAAAGAAGATTGCCGCCCCACCCACCCTTGACCGGGACACAGCGCAAAGAATGCAAACAGAACGGCCTGCCCAAAAACTCAGAATCATTAAGCCGTAATGGGACCCAACAACCTTGCCAAACTGTTCGTATTTACCGGACTCTTCTTCCTGCTAATGGGACTCTCGCTCTTCATAGGAGACAAGATCCCTCTCGTCGGCAGGCTCCCGGGAGACATCTTATTGGAGAAGAAGAATTTCAAGCTGTACTTCCCGTTCGGCACCTGTGTACTTCTCAGCATACTGTTAACCCTCTTCTTCGGGCTCTTCGGCGGCTTTATGAAGAGGTAAGAGCGTTGGTAGGCCTCGCGTCTCTTCAATCCTCAAAAATACGCCCGGCACACCCCCCACCGCAGAATTATCGCGCTGGCAGGTACACCTTTTAAGAAACAAATATGTCTATCAGGGTGAAGACCATCAGTGCGAGGCTGATAAATCCATTTACCGTGAAGAAGGCCACGTCGACTCTGGAGAGATCGTCCGGTTTCACAAGGGAGTGCTCGTAGAAGAGCAGTACCGCAGTAACGCATACACCCAGCAGGTAGACGCTGCCCAGCGTGGTATATCTTGTAAGCAACAGTAACAACGCCACCATAATGACGTGAAGCAACAGGGAAACTCTCAGAGCGTTTTTTATGCCCAGCGTCTTGGGTATGGAATGCAGCCCCATCCGTATGTCATGCTCGACGTCCTGGCAGGAGTAGATTATATCGAAACCCGCCGTCCAGAGCAGCACGGCCGCGGCCAACAGGCACGGGGCGACGTCAAAGCTGGCACGTATCGCGACCCAGGCCCCAAGCGGGGCCAGTGCCAGGGCAAGGCCCAGGATAAAGTGAGAGAAACTGCTAAGCCTCTTTGTATATGAATACAACAGAACTACAGCCAGGGCGACCGGAGAGAGATACAGCGTAAGCCTGTTAAGCGACGCCGCAAATACCACGAACCCCAGCACGCAGGCCAGCGTAAACACCCAGAGCGTCGAACGTCCCAGCTCCGTCTGCAGGACGGTCCATTTCCTGGTCCTTGGGTTTGTGGCGTCGTAGCGAAAGTCCGCCAGCCTGTTAAAGCCCATGGCGCAGCTCCTTGCCATCACCAGGGCCCCAAGTATAAGCAGGAGCGGCTTCAGCGCAGGCATGCCCCCGGCCGCAAGAAACGCGCTCATCACCGCAAAGGGTACGGAAAATATTGTGTGGGGAAATTTGATAAGCTCAAGAAGACTAAGGGCCTTCTCATAGAACCCCGGCCCCCTCACTCCTCCTGAATACACCCTCTTGTCCTCTCCCGGGCCCATATCTCGAGACTCCCCGGTGTATTATGAGCTATGTTCTGCTTTAACAGAAGTCGCCCCAAGTTTTACCTTCATAGCATTAAGCTCTTGCAAGATTTCCCGGGGCAGGCGGTCGCCAAACTGAAGTAAGAACTTTTCTATATCTTCCAGCTCCTGCTGCCAGTCCTGCGGGTGAATCTCGAATAATTTTTCAAGTCTTCCTTTGGGAATATCTAATCCTTCCAGGTCTAAATCCCTTAAATGCGGGACATATCCCAAAGGTGTTTCTTCAGCTTCAACACGGTTATTCACCCTGTCCAGTATCCACTTTAATACGCGGACGTTCTCCCCGAATCCGGGCCAGATGAACTCCCCTTCCTCGTCCACCCTGAACCAGTTAACTGAAAATATCTTCGGGGGAGAGGCCAGCTTTTTCCCCATGTCAAGCCAATGCCTGAAGTAATCGCCCATGTGATAACCACAAAAGGGAAGCATGGCCATGGGATCTCTTCTTACCACACCTATTTGATGAGCGGCGGCGGCGGTAGTCTCAGAACCCGTTCTGGCGCCCGCAAATACACCGTGTTGCCAGTTAAAGCTCTCTGTCACCAGGGGTATAAGCTGCGACCTTCTTCCTCCCAGGATTATCGCCGAGATGGGAACGCCCATGGGGTTATCCAGCTCCGGCGAGACTGTGGGGCAGTTATATATAGATACGGTAAACCTGCAATTGGGGTGTGCGGCAGTTGTCCCCTTTGAACTATCCCAGGGTTTACCCTGCCAATCCAATAGATTCTCCGGCACGGGACCATCCATCCCTTCCCACCAGGGTTCGTTTGTATCCGCGTTCAGGGCGGTATTTGTATAAAGGGTGGGATAGAATTTATTCGCCTTTAGTGTCCTCATCATGTTGGGGTTGCTCTTCATGGAGGTTCCCGGCACCACCCCGAAGAAGCCAGCCTCAGGGTTGATGGCGTAGAGCCTGCCGTCATGACCGACATTTAACCAGGAAATGTCATCCCCCACGGTCCATATCTTGTAGCCGGGGAGTGTGGACTCCAGCATGGCCATGTTGGTCTTCCCGCAGGCTGAAGGCATTGCGGCGGTAACATAGGTAACATTACCCTGGGGGTCCTCGATGCCGATAATCAGCATATGTTCGGCCAGCCATCCTTCTTTCAAGGCCAGGCAGGAGGCCATTCTCAAGGCAAAACACTTCTTCCCCAGCAGGGCGTTTCCTCCGTAACCGGAGCCAAAGCTCCAGATTAGATTATCCTCGGGGAAATGCATAATAAACCGCCTGTCAGGGTCGAGGTCTCCCACAGAATGGAGCCCCTTTGCAAAGTCCTGATTGTTTCCAATCTTCTCCACTGCAAGGCTTCCCACCCGGGCCATTATTCTCATATTTACGGCTACGTAGCAACTGTCAGTAAGCTGAACGCAAGCCTTTGCGTAAGGTGAGTCGGGGTGCCCCATTGTGTAGGGTATAACATACATAGTCCTTCCCTGCATACAGCCTCTGGATAATTCGGTAAGGCGGGCCTTCGCCTCTTCGGGCGCCATCCAGTTATTGTTCGGGCCTGCGGCCTCTTTGTCTTTGTGACAGACAAAGGTCAGGTGTTCGGTACGTGCTACGTCGGTGGGATGACTGCGATGCAAATAACAGTTTGGATACGTCTCCGGGTTCAGTTCATAAAATACCTGACGTCCCCCAAGCTTCTCTTCTTTTATCCCTATCTCAATGAGCCTGTGAGCCTCTTCCTCCGAACCGTTGCACCAGTAAATTTTATCCGGTTTGGTAAGTCCGGCGATATCTTCAACCCATTTCTCAAGGTGTGTAGGCACAATTTTAGTCCTTTCTCAAATACACTCTACAGGCTACAGGCAAAATTTTGGAAGGCGCATTGTACCTGCTTCCTGCCCTTTTGGCAAGACAGTTAAGGGCTCAGGGTTCCAGTCACATATTTCCAGACACATATATAGAACTTGACTTAATTAAAAAAACTGATAAAAACTAAGAAGACACGGAGGAGTCAGTAAATCAGGTTCCTGCCCGCCGCCTCAAGGACAAACCTGTTCTCAGGAAGCCTTTGAATGCGGCTGGATCCTGCACCGTCAATATGGGTAATGGTACCTCCCGTTGAAAGCTGGCATCCTGTTATCTGCAATCCGGTACCATGCTTAAAGGTTTTCCATTGGTAAATTACTACGAGGTTCTACAGGTAGCCGAAGGGGCCTGTACCGAAGAAATAAAACGCTCGTTCAGGAAGCTGGTCAAGGAATACCATCCCGACAAGAACGGCAACAAACCCTGGGCGGAAGCAAAGGTCAAGCAGGTGATTCAGGCCTACAAGATGCTTGGCGATGAGTCCCGCCGAAGCCATTATGACAAGATGTATGGTTTTCAGAAGGACAACGGCAACGGCAGGGTACTGGAAAAATGGCAGAACACCGCCAATTTTCAGGCGAGGACCATCCTTATTGACCTCCTGGACGGCAGGGGGAAACAGGCGCTTGAGAACTATGCGCACCTGAAGAAGGAAGAGGATAACTCCGACCCCCTGTCTTATTACTCCTTCAAGGACTTCGTAGACTGCACATTTCTCCTTGGCGAAGAGTGTGAGAAACAGAAGAGGTACGCCGAGGCCCTTGAGTTCTATGAGGACGCATACCTGCGCCTGGAACGGGGAACGAAGAGGACGTATCTGATTGACGAACTCAAAGACCGTATCCAGAAGATATACTGCCGGCGTCTGGCCAGGCGCGCCGGTTCGAAAGAGGCAATCGCCTACTACGAAAAGGCGCTGGAGCTGAAGCTCGACAGGAGCGAGTCCGCCCATATGTACAAGAAGATGGCCGAATGTTACCTGAAGCTGGGGGATTATTATTCCGCCGTGATGCATCTGAATCTGGCACTTTCACTGAAGCCCAACCTGAGGGGCGTGCAAAGGGTCTGCGATAAGCTTGCCCCGCATATTCCTTTGAACGGACTCGCCTCAAAACACACCGCAAGTGAAAAGAGATGACACCGTCATCCTGGAGACGTCTCTTCCCGGCCTGACCCTCTTCAAAAAGGGAAAGGTCAGAGACGTGTACGAACTCAACGGCAACCTGCTCTTCATTGCCACCGACAGGGTCTCAGTCTTCGACGTGGTAATCCCCACCGGCATCCCTTATAAAGGACGGGTGCTGACGGCCCTCTCCGAGTTCTGGTTCAATAAACTCGCGCACATAACACCGTCCCATTTCATCACCTCCGACATTAAAGAGATGGGCCGGGGACTTGAACTCTTCGGCGATGTCCTGGGGCGAACGGTGAGCGACGTCCTCGAGGGCAGGAGCATGCTGGTCGAAAAAACACAACCCCTGCCCGTTGAGTGCGTGGTCAGGGGGTATCTCGCCGGCTCCGGCCTCAAGGAATACCGGGAGACGGGACGCATCCAGGACATAGAACTCCCCGCCGGACTCAGAGAATCAGAAAAACTGTCAGAACCCATCTTTACCCCCGCCACCAAGGCCGAGACCGGCCACGACGAGAATATACCCGTCTCCCGGATGGAAGACATAGTGGGCATCGATGTAACACGTGAGGCCATTGACAAGAGCATGGAAATATTCGTTGCGGGCAGCGAGTACGCGCTTGAGCGGGGAATAATCCTCGCCGACGCCAAGTTCGAATGGGGATTTTTGAACGACAGACTCATACTGATAGACGAGGTGTTCACCCCCGACTCGTCCCGGTTCTGGCCCCTTGAGGGCTACAGCCCGGGCCGCCCCCAGCCCTCGTTTGACAAGCAGTACGTCAGGGATTTTTTGGAATCCACCGACTGGGACAAGACCCCGCCCGCGCCGCCCCTTCCTGATGAGATAGTGAAAAAGACCACCGAGAAATATTTAGAGGCCTACACCCGCCTCACCGGCAAATCCATGTCGTAGTCTGTCTTTCCCGGTAGACGGCACACAACAACCTTTACGGTCGTTGATTTACTGCTCTGTCAACGAAGTAAAATGCGCCAGAGGCGAATCTGCCTTTGGCACGGCTTCGTTGTCTACCTTCCGTAAAAAATTCCCTCCCCCTTGAGGGGGGAGGCCAGGTGGGGGTGAATGCCACCCTCCCTTGAGGACAGCCCCTGTGGCTGTCCGCACGGGTTTATATTGTAGCTGCTCGATTCATCGAGCCGAAGGCAAAAAAGCCCCATAAATGGGGCAGCTACAGGGCAGGCGCAAGACCTGCCCCTACAGCACACGATTTGTACGCAGGGTGCGTCTGAACACACCCTGACGCTATGGGTTATACAATCATATAACCTATAAATAAATAAAAATCTTGCCCTCAGAAAATAACAAGATTAGAATACTTTTAAAGGAAAGGCTTTAAATATAGGGCGAAGAATATACAGCACTTATGAGAAAAAATCCGGCCTGTCTACTATCGTTCTTACTAACATCCCTCTTGCTGTGTTCGCACTTCATAACCGCGCAGGAGGAGGCTCCACGGGAGGCAAAGGTTTTCGTAATCGCCCTTGAGGGCATGATTGACGGGGGTCTCTACAGCTCCGTCGAGAGGCGGACAAAAATCGCCCTGGAAGAAAACCCATCGCTCATAATATTCGAGATAGACACGTACGGCGGGCGGCTCGAACCCGCCTTTGAGATATCCGAGCATATCGCGGACATCCCGGAGGAGACAAAGACCGTGGCCTATATACCCAAGAAGGCCATCTCCGCCGGCGCCCTCATAGCCGTCTCCTGCAACGAAATAGTGATGGGACCCCACGCCGAACTGGGCGATTGTGAACCGATTATCCCCTCGGCCGAGGGCGGTTACAAGACCGTGGGCGAAAAGATTCAGACCGTCCTGCGGACAAAATTCCGCAAGTTCGCCGAGAAGAACGGCTACCCCGTCAAGCTGGCCGAGGCCATGGTAACCAGCGAACTGGAAGTCTACCGTATAATCACCGAAGATGCGCCCGAAGGCCGGTTCGTCACCACCAGAGAACTAAAGGAGATGACCGAAGAGGAAACGAAGCAGATAAAATCCAAGAAACTCATCATAGAGAAGGGCAAACTGCTCACCATGCATTCCATCGAGGCCAAGGACTACGGCTTCGCAAAATTTATAGTAAAAAACCGCGACGATCTGTTTGAGCAGTACGGCATAAAGCCGGAGCAGGCGGAAGGCCTTGAGGTCAACTGGTCTGAGGACATGGTGCGCTTTCTGGACAGTATCGCCCCCGTACTACTGGGCGTGGGGCTTGTGGCCATGTGGATGGAGATGAAATCGCCGGGCGTCGGGCTGCCTGGACTGGTAGGGGTACTCTGTTTCGCGACCGTGTTCCTGAGCAAGTACATGGTGGGGCTGGCAGAGGTGCCGGAGATGATTATATTTATGCTGGGCATCATGCTCCTGGGCGTAGAGGTACTCGTGCTTCCGGGTTTCGGGCTTTTCGGTGTTGCGGGCATCCTCACCATGATGCTTGGGCTGGTGCTGGCGTTTCAGGATTTCCTGGTGCCCCAGACTCCTTACAATTATGAGGAACTGCGCGTAAACCTGCTCCAGATACTGGCCAGCATGATAGGAAGCATAGCGGTCATGGCGATACTGGTCAGATACCTGCCGGACATGCCGCTCTTTGGCCGGCTGATACTCAGGACCTCTGAGGAGGCCGCACTTGGCTTTGAGACGGTACCGGTGGCCTCCAAGGAAGACCTTGTAGGCAAGAGAGGCTATGCTATTAGCACACTCAGGCCGTCGGGCAGGGCGGATATTGACGGGGACGTTCTGGACGTCGTCACGCAGGGCGAATTCATCGAGGCCGACCGGATGATAGAGGTGGTGGAGATCCAGGGCAACAGGATCGTGGTAAAACCAATATGAACGGTGCCTGTATTGAGCGTTTCCATCTCTTAACCTCCTTGATAAACGTGGCTAAAGAACAGCCTTTCCCGGCTTAAGCTAAGAGGATTACAACTGGTTTTCGTTGTTCTTCCATTTAACGCTTTTATACTTTGAAGAACAAAAAATTGTGATATACTTCGTATGGTAAAAACCGAGGAAGAAAGAGAAATACTTCGCTCGTACTGACAATTACAAAAAGGGGTGCTGATACATGAAAACCTTCTTCAAAGGAATTTCGTCCTCCATTGTCACCTTTGCAGTAGCAGTTCCAAAACACATTAAAAACCTATTCCGAAAAAAACGCCCGGAAAAAAAAGAACCACAAGGGACACAACCACAACCCACACCTAAACCTTAAAGAAGACAACAACGACGACACAATAAATACAGCCACAGCCTGAACAGCAAGAACAATCCACAGAGAGCGAAGGGGCAGATAAGTCGAGGCCGTTAAGGCTTTTCTTTCTCTTTCTGTTATATAGTTTCTTCAGTTGTAAAAAGGCCTCGAGGCGTTCTTGCATAGTATCCGTCAAATACCGTTTTCATCAACAAACCCCACCTCTTGCCAACACAACCAACATCTGTTAAACTTATGTCAGAAAGACAAATATAAGCATAACAACCATTTACAAAGACACCCCTTAACAGTATGAGTCAGACTGAATTAATCATTTTATTTACGATAGGTCTTGCGGCCGTATTTGCAGAGATACTTATTCCTGGTATGATTGTGGGTATCTGCGGGGCCATCTGCATGCTGGCGAGCATCTACTGGGCCTATCAGGCGGGCGCGACCAACCTGGGACATATTATGGTCGGCGTCAGCATAATATCCGTTCCCATTTTTGTCTTGCTATGGTATAGACTGGCCTCAAGGACCTTTGTCGTAACCGCCTCTGAGGCGGATTTCAACCCGCCCGGCGAGTTTGGCAGGTTCCTGGGCGAAGAAGGCGTAGCAGTAACAAGCCTGCATCCCACGGGCATCGCCAGCGTAGACGGCAAGAGGGTAGACGTGGTAACCCGCGGTGAAATGGTCTCAAAGAATACGAGGATTAAGATAATAGACGTACAGGGAAACAGGGTTATAGTTAAATCCATTTAACCAACGCCTCCCCATGCACTGTTCTAGAGGGCAAAAATGGCAGGGGCGAAAGCCGGTAGGAAGGTAGAATAATGGAACAATTACCTTTTGTGATACCAAAACAATTTGCCGTGATAGGAGTGTTGTTTGGCGGGCTGATACTTCTCATCCTGCTCCTTATGTTGTTTAAGTACGGATGGCTGTACATCCAGGCCCTTGCGTCGGGTGCGCCCGTGTCGCTGATACAATTGGTCGGTATGACCCTCAGGAGGGTTAGAGCGCGGGTGGTGGTGGAGTCGAGGATAATGGCCAAGAAGGCCGGCATTGAGATAGACACCCAGCTCATTGAGGCCCACTACCTGGCCGGAGGCAACGTGATAAACGTCGTATGCTCGCTGATAGCCGCCAACAAGGCCAATATAGACCTTACCTTCAAGCAGGCCTGCGCCATTGACCTCGCGGGCCGTGACGTGCTGGAGGCGGTAAGGACAAGCGTCAACCCCAGGGTCATTGACTGCCCCGACCCCAAAAGGGGGCGGCAGACCATAGACGCCGTGGCCAAGGACGGTATACAGCTCAAGGTGAAGGCCCGCGTAACGGTTCGGGCCCACATGTCCCGGCTGGTCGGAGGCGCTACGGAAGAGACCGTTATCGCGCGCTGTGGAGAAGGCATCGTATCTACCATCGGCTCGGCGGAGAGCCACAAGAGGGTGCTTGAGAACCCGGACCTCATCTCAAAGTCGGTACTGGAAAAGGGGCTCGACGCGGGGACGGCGTTTGAGATACTTTCCATTGATATTGCCGACGTAGATGTTGGAGTGAACATAGGCGCAAAGCTTCAGGGGGACCAGGCCGAGGCTGACAAGCGCGTGGCGCAGGCCGAAGCGGAGAAGCGCAGGGCCATGGCCGTGGCACGCGAGCAGGAGATGGTGGCACTGGTCTCGGAAAATCGCGCCAAGGTGGTGCTTGCCGAGGCCGAGATACCAAAGGCAATCTCCCAGGCGTTCAGGGAAGGCAACCTGGGGGTAATGGACTACTATCAACTCAGGAACATACAGGCCGATACTGATATGAGAAAGTCCATCTCAAAGTCTTCGGATGACACGTCTCAGGCGTAAGGGGTTTTTCTCAGATGGAAAGAGGCATAGACCTTATTATTTGGGCCGTATTGCTGTTGCTCCTCTTCGGGGCAAACCTGATAAAGACGTTCCTCAAATGGCGTGCGGGACAGCGTAAAGAGGCCAGGAAGCCTGTGGCGGACAGGGAACGCCACACCTTCATGGAGGAGTTGAAAAAAACCCTCAAAAAGATGATGCCTCAACAGGAAGGGCCTGAAATAATCGTCGAGGAAGCACCGCCCGAATGGGAGGAAGAATACGTCGAGGGGGAGGCGGTACCGCCTTACCCACCCGTGCCCAAGTCACCTGTTAAAGACGAAGGAAGGGTAACACTGACACCTCTGGACACGGTGCTGTCGTTTAGGGAGAGAAAAAAGGTTTCGCTCTCAGAGATGCTCCCGAAGGACAAGTTGCAGAGGGCCATCGTGATGAGCGAGATACTCGGACCTCCAAGGGCTAAGAGAAGGACGCACCGCCTCTTCTAACATATTTTGACATAAGCGACCCTGGATGCTATCCTGTTATCCATCACTCGAAACGTGCCAGAGTGGTGGAACTGGAAGACGCGCTGGACTCAAAATCCAGTGGGCGCAAGCCCGTGTGGGTTCGACTCCCACCTCTGGCACCATCTTAATTATCCCATAAATCTACCCTTTGCTCACCTCAAACACCTCCGGGTTGACAACGTTTTTGGGTCTTTCGCCCCTGAGGCCGGCTAGCAGATTTTCGGCGGCCATTACGGCCATGTTGCGACGGGTCTCGGTGGTAGCGCTGCCGAGATGGGGGGCGAGAACCACGTTATCCAGTTCCCTCAGTCCGGGGGCTAGTTTGGGCTCTTCTTCGTAGACGTCCAGCCCCGCGCCTGCTATCTTTTTGTCCCTCAACGCCTCTACCAGCGCCTTCTCATCTACCACCGGGCCGCGGGAGGTGTTTACCAGGTAGGCGGTCTTTTTCATCAGTGAAAATTCCCTTGCCCCGATTAGATGGTATGTCTCCTGCGTCAGCGGTACGTGCAGGGATACAAAATCACTTTCCCTGAGAAGTGTGTCCAGGTCCACCTGTTTCGCCCCCAGGTCATTCTCAAGGTCTTTCTTTTTGGAACGGCTGAAATACAATACACGCATATTGAAACCGCGGGACATCCGTACCATGGCCCGGCCTATCCTGCCCGCGCCGACAATGCCGAGGGTCTTGCCGCTCAACCCCTCGCCAAGGAGAAGCATAGGTTCCCATCCCCTGAAGCCGTTTGCCTCGCGCATCAGCCTGTCGGCCTCGACTATGCGTCTGGAGATTGAGAGCAGAAGGGCCCACGCCATCTCGGCCGTGGCATCGGTCAGAACGCCGGGAGTGTTTGTGACAATGATACTCCTGCCCGTGGCCTCCTCAACGTCTATATTGTCATATCCCACCGCGTAGTTGGCTATGACCCTCAACGACTTTCCGGCATCCATCAGTTCTTTATCTATCTTCTCGGAGAGGAGGCACAGTATCCCATCCTTGTCCCGGACCTTGTTGAGCAGCTCCTCCCTTGAAACGGGGTTGTGGTCTGCATAGACCTCAAGCCCGGAGCAGGCCGCACTCAAGACATCCAGCCCCTCCTGCGGTATCATCCTCGTAACAAACACCTTGTACATTGTGTACACCCCTCTCAAAAAGTCTCCTAATACCGCGTTGTCATTCTGAGTTTCTTGAGCGAAGAATCTGGCGTTTGTAGCGTTGGAGCTTGCTCCAACGTTGAGCGTGGCAGCAAGCTGCCACGCTACACCTTCTGCCGTTTCACTTCACGCCTGAGGCGGATGGCTGTCCGCGGACAGGCCCGCTCAAAAAATAGCGGGTCCGCGCCCCTGGTGTGAGACAAACCCTATCCCTACGCCGCCTGATGCAGCAAAGAATGACACTTGGGGTATTTTGCAGAGGTCTCTATATATTAACCAGAGGCACGCCGGGGTGCAAGGTGCTGGGGCGTAAAGTTTTTTGCTTCCATTATTGGAAGAGGGTGTAATTTATTTATGTGTAATGTATATTACAGGCCGCCCGTCGTGGTTTCTCGACGCGCGGAAAAGGAAAGGAAGGAATAGATAATGGCCGCAGAAACTAGGGAGTTCAATACATTCAGCGCCCCCCTGAGACGGCTGATCATTGTTCTGGTGCTGGCAGGTCTTGCCTTTGCCTTATTGAATGGCGTGTGGAACGTGTGGATGTACTCGCTGGTCAAGCCGCTTCCCCACGTTATGGAGGGTGTAGAGATAAAGGGGCGCGAGGTTTTGATCCAGTTGCTTATAGCCAGTTACATGGGAGGCCTCGGGAGCATAATCTTCTGCCTGAAGTCCCTGTCGGAGCCTGTGACTACTCAGGAAGAAGGGACGGACTGGGCCTACCTGTTCCGTCCGATATATGGAGCGGTAATGGCCCTTGTATTTTTCATGCTAATAAGGGGAGGGCCAATTGCCTTCACCGGCGGCAACGCAGAGTTATCCTGTATGGCCGGGGCGTCAACGGGGCAGGACGATAGTCAGACACTGATGCAGCTTGACCTGCTACGCGCGTATGCCGGCGGTATAGGCGGTCTGGTCAGGATGTTTGCCCATGAGGGTATGGATAAGCTCCAAGAGGTCTCTGAGACGCTGTTTGGCCGGGGCGGAAGAAGTAGATATCAACGCTGATTAGACCTCAAGGTAGTGTTATCTGTGCGGTGAAGGCGGGGGTATTACGGTTGCGGGGTCACTAATCACATTGGCCGGCGCTTTGCCGTCCGGCTCCTTCCCCGGTTTGGTTTACGGCCCTTGTTGATCTTGACCCTCCTGCTCCACTTGAGATGGTCTCTCTTCTTATCCTTCCCCATCGGCTACGGTTCTTTATCCTTCCTTCTTCTGCGTCTCTTCCTCTAGCTTTTTCTTGGCCTCTTTGGTAGCAGCCTTATCCACATCATCTTCTATGCCCTGGACGCCCTTCTTGAATTCAACAATGCCCTTGCCCAAGGACCTCATGACGTCTGGAAGCCGCTTGCCAAAGATAAGAAGCGCGACGACAAGGATAACTATCCATTCCCAGCCACCCGGCATACCAAACATGGGATGTCCTCCCAAAAATTGCGAGATTCTAAATAAATAGACAGAACCTCTAGGCGTTGTACAATTCTGCCCTACAACTGGATATTTACAACTGTATCCCACATTTTAACTTATGCGGTGATATTGTCAACTTCTTTTATCCAAGGCGGCGGTATTGTATTAGATACTCTGTTACTACTTATAGTAATGTCACTTACGTCTTTTTTTTACGGGCCCGCGCTCTCGAAGGAGCTCAAGCACCCCCTCCATATCCCCGGGAAGCTCAGCCTGGAACGAGACCCTTTTTTTCAGTTCTGGGTGAAAAAACTCCAGCTTGTAGGCATGCAGGGCCTGCCTGTCCAATACCGGTTGCTCGTGCGGTTTTGGCTTCTCCCCAAATATCTCTGACCGATACAGGCAGTCACGTTTGTTATAATCCGCGTCTGCGACTATCGGGTGGCCTATCGCCTTCATGTGTACCCTTATCTGGTGGGTGCGGCCCGTCTTGGGCATGACCCTCACCAGCGTGAAATCACCAAACCGCTCCATTACTTCATAAATACTCGAGGCCGCCTTACCCCCGTCGTGCCTGACGGCCATCTTGAGCCGGTTAACGACATGCCGCCCTATCGGCAGCTCTATCAGGTCTGAATCCAATTCTATATCACCCTCCACCAACGCGATATATTCCTTATTTACCGTACGCGACATGAACTGTCTGGCAACGTCGTTGTGGACCATGTCACTCTTTATTACCAGCATAACGCCGCTTGTGTCCCTGTCGAGACGGTGGACTATCCCCGCTTTCAGGGGTCCGCTGGCGGAGGAGAGTTCCTTCACATGAAAGGCCAGCGCGTTTACAAGCGTGCCGCTCATGTTGCCGGGTGCCGGATGGACAACCATGCCAGGCGGCTTATTAACCGCCATAATGTAATCGTCTTCGTAGATGATGTCGAGCGGGACGTCTTCTGGTTCTATCTTATTTTCCACTACGGCGGGAGGTTCCAGCGTTACCGTATCCCCGTATTTTATTACGTAACTGCTCTTTGCAGTCCGGCCGCCAATCTTGACGGAGCCTTCCTTTATGAGTCTCTGGATAAGGGAGCGGGAATACTGTGGGAACCGCGCGGCCAGGTATTTGTCCAGCCTTCTGCCCGCGTATATCTTTCTCTTGACTACGAATTCAAATTCCTTCTCTTCTGTAATGTCTTGTGTTTCCCGGGACATAACACTCTTGTGGATTATTGCATGTTTTCCAGGCGGAACTGCGCAAGCTTAGCGGGCCAGCTGTCCGGCGCGAGCTTTACAGCCTCTCCATAGACCTTAACAGCCTCTTCCTTCCGGCCCAGCTTTTCATAGCACCTGCCAAGGTCCCATTTCTCCTGGGCCAGCAGGGAGGGCCCGTCTGCCGGCGCGTTACCATTAAGATACACTACCGCCTCGTCCAGGCGGCCGTTTTCCTCGCAGGCATAACCGAGGGACTGCCTGACCAGGGGAGCCAGGGGATGGTCACCGTAGCTGCCCAGAAACTGCTTGTAGGTCTCTGCGGCATCAGCATATTCCTTCGCGCCATACTGCGCATTCCCGAGTTCGAACACTATCCAGGGCCTGGTCTTTTTGGGGGCGGTGCCCTGTTCCAGAAGGAACTTGTATTGCTCAATCGCACTTGTAAACGTCTGTTTCTCGGCACTCTCATCCTGAAACTTAGCGACACTTGTATCCAGCGCAAGCGCACCTATTTTGGCCCAGGCGGCTTCATACTCCTTCTCGCGTTTATCAACATAGGTTACCGTAACGATAGTAATCGCCGAAACGAATATTACCGTCAGCACGACAGTGATCTTATGTTCGAGCATCCAGTCCAACGCCTTTTGCCCGGCTTCTATTATCTCTTCGGGTGTCATTACTTAAGGGACTCCTTCCGGCCGTGAAATAATCTCTCCGTTTCACCAAATAGCTCCCGTACCTCGTCCGGCCCAAGCCCGGCCCCCATCGCCACCTTCTCCGCCTCGGACCTGTTAAGCAGGTCTCCAGGTGAGTGCGCGTCAGAACCAAATACCAGTACGGCACCGGTCTCTCTGGCCATGCCGGCGACGTGCCCGTTAGTCAATGAGTGGCCCTTCCTGGCCGATATCTCAAGCCCCACTCCGAGCTTGGCCGCAAGGGCGGCATCCTCCTCACTTATCAGGCCCGGATGTGTAAGTACGTCGGCCTCCGACTCAATACCGGCACGGTTGGTACCCTCTATAACGGGCTCTACAATGGTCTCCCCATGAACCAGCACCATCTCCGCACCCAGTTCCTTCGCACGAGCCACAAGGCCGCGCACCTCAGAAGGCATTATATGGGTAAGCTCCGCCCCCGGCTTCACTACCAGCTTCATGACCTTGTTCAGTTGCCTGGACACCTCAACAAGTCGAGGAATCACAAAGTCTATATTTGACGCGTCTACGTGGTCCGAGATTACCAGACCCTTAAGACCCAGCACCTCCGCCCTGCGCGCAAGCTCCGAAGGCAGTAACTCTCCATCTGATAATATGCTGTGGGAATGTAGATCAAACATAACGGTCTGTATCCATAAATAAGAAATCTGAACAATTGTCCTCCTGAGGGAGTGAAACGACCGAAGGTGTAGCGTGGCAGCTTGCTGCCACGTTCAACGTTGGAGCAAGCTTCAACGCTACAAACGCCAGATTCTTCACTCAAAAAACTCAGAATGACACTCTATGACATTTATAACAAGTAATTATATAAGACCTTTTCTCCACCCGCAAGATAAATCATTCAGGCGTAGCAGGTTATGCGCCGGCAAAATTCTGTGGGTACGGGTGCATTGCAATATACCCCTTTTAATTATTATAATACTCAAGATGAGAAACAGGGTTTACAGGCATCCTAATACCTCTATGGAATCCAGATATGGTTGACCCGGCAGATTTAGTTATTATGAACGCAGGTGAGGTGCTCACCCTTCGTGGGGCATCGCGTGTACCCAAAACGGGCGCACAGATGGACGACCTGGGCATTATCCGCAACGGCGCGCTGGCCATCAAGGACGGCAACGTGGTGGACGTCGGAACTAATGATGAGATAAACAAGAGATACGTGGTTGATGCCCTGGAGTCGATTGACGTAGGCGGCAAGGTGGTCATGCCGGGGTTCATTGACCCGCACACCCACGCAGTCTTCGGCGGTTCCCGGATAGAGGAGTTCGAACTACGCTCACAGGGCAAGCGCTACCTTGACATTCTGGGAGAGGGAGAGGGCATACTCAGTACCGTCAAAGCTACCCGCAAGTTGTCCCTGGAAGAGCTTGTTAGCACGACCATGCCGTATCTCGACAACATGCTCGTGTACGGTACCACTACGGCGGAGATAAAGAGCGGTTACGGACTCAGTCTGGATGAGGAGTTGAAGATACTCTGGTCCATAGAACGCCTCGACGAAATACACCCTCTTGACATCATCTCTACCTTTCTGGGAGCACACGCAGTACCGAAGGAGTTCAAGGACAACAAAGAGGGTTATGTCAAAGAGGTTTTGGACATGCTCCCGGTAGTGAAGGAAAGGAGTCGCGCAAGGTTCTGTGACGTCTTCTGCGACGAGGGGGCGTTCTCGCTTAAAGACACAAAAAGGATACTGGGTGAGGCAAAAAGCCTGGGTTTCCGCATCAAACTCCACACATGCGAGTTTGAGGATCTGGGGGGTGCATTCCTGGCCGTGAAGCTCGACGCCGTCTCGGTTGACCACCTCGACCATGTCAGTGAAGACGGTATTAAGGCCCTGGCCAAAGAGAGGATAACGGGCGTGCTCCTGCCGGGTGTACCGTTCTTTTTGGGACTAGAGAACGAGACCCAGGCAAGGCGAATGATTGAAATGGGGCTGCCGATAGCCCTTGGAACGGACTTTAACCCCGGCTCCAGCCCTACCGTAAGTATGCAGATGATAATATCCCTTGCATGTCTGGAGATGGGATTAACGCCGGCGCAGGCGATCTGTGCCTCAACAATAAACGCCGCCCATGCCCTGGGCATGGGAAGGCGCGTGGGAAGCCTCGAACCTGGCAAGTGGGCGGATATTATTGTACTGGACATACCCAGCCATAAGCACCTCCCCTACGAATTCGGCATGAACAACGTGAACATGGTGATAAAGGGTGGGAAGATAGTCGCGGAGGGTAAAAGGATAATACGTAAGTAGTTGTTCACCCCCACCTGCACCTACTCTGCCACTGCACGGACAGGCGTTCAGTTGTTACCGTAGGGGAAGTCGGCGAGACAGGAGACAAAGAAGGTAAGGGTCGCGGTAGATACCTCAGACTACCACGACGGCGTGCTGTCTTTGTCGTCATACGGGTCATAAGCAATTGTGGGTTCTTCCCGGATATCATCACCTGAAGCGGAGGAACCCTCCTTAACGGGCTCCTCCCTCTCAAGAAACTGCAGCTGAAAGAGTTTTGCGTAAAGATTACCCTGGGACACGAGCTCGTCATGCGTGCCTATCTCTGTTATCCTTCCCTTATCCAGTACGGCGATAATATCCGCGCTCAGTACGGTTGAGAGCCTGTGGGCAATAACAAAGGTTGTCCGGTTTTCAACCAGCTTGTAGATGGCTTCTTGTATTAGCTTTTCCGTTTCGGCGTCCACCGATGATGTCGCCTCGTCCAGGATGAGTATCCGCGGGTCTGCCAGAATGGCCCGGGCGATGGCTATCCTCTGTTTCTGTCCCCCTGAGAGTTTTATCCCCCTTTCTCCTACGACCGTATCGTATCCTTCGGGAAGTTCGGTAATAAACTGCTGTGCGCCGGCTGTCTCTGCCGCGCGTACTACATCCTCCTCCGCGGCCTCGGGTCTGCCGTATTTGATATTGCTTCTCACCGTATCGTTAAACAAAAACGGCTCCTGCAGTACCATGGCCATCTGCCGGCGAAGCGATTTTGAATTGATTTGTTTGAGGTCATGACCGTCTATCAGAATTTTTCCCCGTGTAGGGTCATAGAACCTGGGTATAAGATTGGTCAGGGTGGTCTTTCCGGCACCGCTCGGACCCACCAGCGCGACCATCTGGCCGGGACGGGCCTCAATGCTGATGTCCTTAAGCACCTCCGTCCCGTTCGGGTAGCTGAAGTATACGTTCTTAAACTCCACATGGCCCCTGACCCTGGAAAGTTCTACGGCGTCCGGGGCATCCTGCAGGGTCACCGGTGCGTCCAGCACCTCGAAAATCCTCTCCGTAGAGGCCAGCGCACGCTGCATCTGGTTGTAGAACCTGCTCAGGCCCGAGATAGGCTCATAGACCATGCGCAGATACGGGAAGAATATTACGAACATCCCTGCGCTCATCTCTCCGTTGAGCACCTTATAACCACCCACACAGAGCACGATAACCGCCCCGGTCTCGGTAAACAGGTCAACTATCGGCCTGTACGTGGTGAACATACGGTAGATGCGCACATGCAGCCTGTAGTTCTCCTCGTTCTTCAGCCTGAACCGCTCCATCTCCCTGTCCTGCCGCGCAAAGCCCATAATAACCCTGATACCGGAGATGTTGTCATGTATGAGCGCGTTCATTTCACCCACCTTGTCCCTGAGCTCACGATAGGTCCTGCGAATCATCCTGCCGAAACTGTATGTAATGATTACCATAAACGGCCCGACCGCCAGGGCAAGCGTGGTAAGCTGCCAGTCCCACTGGAAACAAAAAAACAGTACCCAGCCCAACTTAAACATGTCGGTTATAAACGTGGTCACGGGGACAACCACCACCTGCTCCAGGGAATTCACGTCGTTCACCACCCTGCTCATAATGTCGCCGGTACTCTTATCCTCAAAATAGCTCAGCGGCATGTCCTGGACGTGTTGATAGACCTCATTTCTCATGTCGTATATAACCCTTTGCCCCACTCCAGACATAAAATACCCGTGTGCAATGGCTATCAGACTGGTGAACGCCTGCAACAGAAAAAATGCGGCTGCCAAAACAAGGAAGGTCAAGTAGTCGGGGTCCACGGACGGGAACCATTCCCGCCCAACGTACAGGGTAGCTGACTTTAGCGGTGCGGTCAGGGGTATCTTACTTTCCACGGATATGTTAGCAGCTGCGCCCTCTTCCCCTGAGGTGACCGATACTACTCCCTCCATTACGTTCAACTTATCTACGGCAATTCCAAGTATCTGTGTGGGAAGTACCGATATCAGCGCGCCGAGCAAGGAGAAAGAGAGCACCAGGAGCACCGTAGGCCAGTAGGGTATTGCGTAGCCGAGAAGCCTGCGATATGAATTCTGTGTCTGCTGGGGCATATGGGTGGGGTCCAAATCAACAAATCTTCAACCTCCCCCTGCTTCGCAGAGGATGGAAGCAGGGTGGGAGGTTGAAAGAAAACTACACTTCTAACATTTGTATCTCTTTATGTTGTGGTCCTTAACGTACTGTCCTGCCTTCGCTATGAGCTTCTTGTGGTCTGGATTTTCCATCCAGGCGGCGATGCTATCCTCGTTGTCCCACTCTGTCAGGACCATATATTTGTGCTTCTCGCCCACCGGGACAAATGCCGTTGCGCTCTTTAGCCCCTTCTGTTTCAGCGCGATCGGAAAAATCGCCATAACATCCGCCACGAAGGCCTGTTCTTGCTCAGGATGTACCTCGATGTTGAACACGCTTAATACGGCCATTTTCTCCTCCTCTATCCTAAAATCATGAATTTGACCCAACGCAGGGCCTCAAATATACAACTAATGTCCAGATTATTTCATCCAAGTCAAGCTTAATCTTTTTGTCTTCTCCTGTATACTTATACTTTTAAAATTGAGCGGTAAAATGTAGAATGAATAGGAAGCGGGATAGGTTCCACGTATATCTTTCTTGATATAGGAGTTAAGTAAATCAATGAAGGCGAAGTGGATTATCGTCCTGGCAATCGCAATACCCATCGTGGCCGCCAGCAGTACGCTAAGCGTCCTTAAGTTCAGGAAGAGGCCCCCGGAATACCGTACTGCTATACTGGAGAGGGGCGATATCACAGAAACAGTCATGGCCAGCGGCACCATCCACCCCCTTCTCAGTGTGCAGGTGGGCAGCGAGGTCTCCGGCACCATAGAGACGCTCTACACCGATATAGATTCAGCGGTTACACAGGGTCAGCTAATCGCCAAAATACAGCCTGACCCTTTCATAAGCAGGGTAAAAGAGGCAAAAGCGAACCTGAAGATGGCTCAGGCAAAGGTCGCAAGCGCATCGGCGGAGGTGACCAGCGCGGAAGTTCAAGCAAAGGACACGAAAAGGACTTACAACCGCTTCGATGCCCTCGTAAAGGAGGGTATAGTAACTAAAGAAGACAGGGACGCAACCCTTGCCAAATACGAGATGGCCCTGGCCGGGCTTGAGGCGACAAAGGCGCGTCATGACTTAGCTCTGGCCGAACTGGAACAGTCCAGGGCCGCGCTGGAATCCACCGAGCTCGACCTCAGTCATACAGACATATATTCGCCCGTGGACGGCACAGTACTCACCAGAGAGGTCGACGCCGGACAAACCGTCTCGGCAAGGATGCAAACGCCCCTTCTATTTACCATCGCACACGACTTGAAGGAAATGGAGGCCCACCTGGACGTAAACGAGGCGGACGTAGGCAGGATATCCCTGGGCCAGCCCGCCACGTTCTACGTAAATGCCTACCCCAACAAGACCTTTGACGCCGAGGTTGTGGGCATCAGAAGTTCACCAAAGGTGACGCAGAATGTCGTAACGTATGACGTCGTCATCGACGTAGACAACAGCAACCTGAAGCTAAAACCCGGCATGACGGCAAACGCTACTATTATCGTGGCGGAGGTAAAGAATATCATAAAGATACCCAACGCCGCACTTCGTTTCAGCCCTCCGCTGACTGAGAACAACGATAAGAAAGGCGCCGGGAATGCGCCGCGAAAAAACACCGGCTATAAGCCCCGGGAACGCGTCGTTTACGTGTTGGCCGCGAAGGGGAAGTTGAGGCCCGTACCGGTAGAGATCGGTATTTCGGACAACAGTTTCACGGCGCTCGCCAATGGAGACCTGAAGGTTGGAGAGCTTGTGGCCGTTGGCATGGAGTCAGGGCCCAAGTCCTTCAGGAGGCCCAGGAGGAGGTTGTTATAGTGCGAGACAGGGGCATAATAGTCGCAAAAGATTTGACGAAGGTGTACCGCATGGGCGAGGTCGAGGTGCACGCCCTTCGCGGGGTATCTTTACAGATCAACAAGGGCGAATTCCTGGCCGCCATGGGCCCATCAGGCGCGGGAAAGTCCACGTTCATGAACATACTGGGGTGTCTTGACAACCCAACCAGCGGCGTATATCTGCTTGAAGGGCGCGAGGTCTCCCGGCTGAACCGCGATGAACTGGCTGTTATTAGAAACGACAAGATAGGCTTTGTCTTTCAGAATTTCAACCTCCTGCCAAGGGTCACCGCCCTCGGTAACGTAGAACTGCCTCTCTTATACAAAGGTGTCCCACACAGGATAAGAATGAATAAGGCCGAAGAGGTGCTACATTCTGTCGGCCTGAAGAACAGGGAACGCTACCCGCCCGGCAAGCTCTCCGGCGGAGAACAGCAGCGTGTCGCAATCGCACGGGCCATTATAAACAACCCGTCGCTGATACTGGCGGATGAGCCCACGGGAAACCTGGACAGTAAAAATGCCGCGGACATCATGAATATCTTCGTAGAGTTGAACAAACGGGGCATCACCATCATCCTCGTTACCCATGAGACGGATATAGCGGCGTACGCACACAGAAAAATCATATTTAAGGACGGCCTTATCGTCGAGGACACCTCGACAGCCCGCCGTAAGGCTACGAAGAGCAGCAGCAGTAGTAGTAGTAGTCGGGTCTGATATGAGACTTCTTCTGGAAATATTCCGCACCGCGCTGGGCGCAATAAGACAGAACAAGATGCGCTCCGGCCTTACCATGCTCGGTGTGACCATCGGGGTGGGCTCGGTCATCATCATGGTAAGCATCGGCATGGGCGCAAGGGTTCAGGTAAAGGAGCGTATAGAGGGGCTCGGCACAAACATGCTGTTCGTCTTCGCGGGGACTACTACCTCGGGCGGGGCCAGGTCCGGGGCAGGCAGCAGCTTCACCCTTACGGCCGATGACGCCCGCGCCATCGCCAGGGAGTGCCCCGACGTCGCGATGACCTCGTACAGCAAACGGGAGACAAACCAGGTCATCTACGGCAACCGGAACTGGAATACCGTCATCGCGGGGGTAACTCCCGAATACCCGTTAATCAGAAACTGGCCGATAGGAGAAGGTAACTTCTTTGACGACAGGGACATGGAGCGGGCGGCCACCGTCTGTGTACCTGGGTCCGAGGTGGCCGAAAACCTGTTTGCCTGGGGTGAAGACCCGCTGGGAAAGACGATAATCATAAAAAAGGTCCCGTTTAAGGTCATCGGGGTCATGAGCCCAAGGGGCGCTATCGCCGGCGGCCGCGGAAGAAACCAGGACGACCAGATATTCATACCGTATACCACGGCGGAGTGGAAGATAATAGGCTCCGTACTACCCGGCTACGTTAGCATCATATACATCTCGGCAATAAGTTCAGAGGCCGTCGGAGACGCCGAAGAGCAGATTAAGGCCCTCCTCAGACAACGGCATAATATCCAGCCGGACCAGCCCGACGACTTCATCATACTGAACCTTCGCAACATAGCCGCCACCAGGGAGCAGATGGGCAAGATACTGACCTACCTCCTGGGCAGCATCGCGTCCGTATCGCTCATAGTGGGCGGGATAGGCATCATGAACATAATGCTGGTCTCCGTGACCGAGAGGACGAGGGAGGTGGGAATCCGGATGGCCGTGGGCGCAAAACAGCGTGATATAATGTTGCAGTTCCTGATCGAGTCCGTGGTGCTGAGCTGTATGGGCGGTATCATCGGCCTCTGTATAGGCATCATAGGCACGGAGGTTGTGTCGCTGGTGGGTGACTGGCCCGTGCTTATCTCGCCGGTTGTAGTCCTGGTAGCGTTCAGCTTCGCGGTGCTTGTGGGTGTAGTCTTCGGGCTCTACCCGGCAAACAAGGCATCAAAACTCAACCCCATAGACGCCCTCAGGTATGAATAGGGTCAACCCCCTCCTGCGGGGCTCCTGCTCAGTTGATCCTCTTTTGCGGCCTCTTCGTACATGCCCAGACGTCTGTATGCCTGGGAGAGGTGGTAGTGGATGAGGGGGTCGCCCGGGTCTATCTCTACGGCCTTCTTGTACGCATCCACGGCCTTCTCATATTGCTTCTGCTCAAAATAGACCCTGCCGATAAGCATCTGGGCCTCCGCCTTCCATGGGTCAATCTCAACGGCGCGGGCATATTCGCCTACCGCTTCGCCGTATCTGCCGGTGGCGAAATAAACACTCCCTAATACCATATGCCGTTCCGCGTTTCCCGCGTCCCGCCCTATGCCCTTCTTCATCTCCCCCACCGCGTCGTTAAACCTTCTCAGGGCGAAATACGCCTGGCCGAGTGACATGTAGGCCCTCGCCATGCCAGGGTCACGTTCTACGGCCCTTTTAAAGGGCTTAACGGACCTCTTGTATTCACCTGTATTAAAGTACGCCTCGCCCAGGGCAAGGTGGAACTCCGCCCGTTTCTTATCATACTTTACGGCCCTCTTGTACGCCTCAATCTCCTTTTCATGGTTGCCCGTTGCCGCGTATACCTGCCCAAGGAGGAAATAAAACTCGCTATTCTTGCCCTCCAGCTCCAGCGCCTTTTCTATTTCAGTGAGGGCCTTTTGCAACTGCCCTTCTTGATAATAGGTCCGTCCCAGATGGTAATGCCCGGCGGCGTCCTCTGCCTCATCTGCATCGACCGGGATGGCCGTTAAAAGGAAGACGAGAAGGATGGCAAGCAGGGCCTTTGAAAAATTCTGCATCCACCTAAGACGGGTCATTCTGAGTAGGGGCGTGGTAACTCCCCCCCGCAAGATTCTTCGCTCAAAAAACTCAGAATGACAGGAAGTGTTATGGGCACTTTCACAGAAGTCTCTAATAATTTCCTTGTTCATTTTGTGCCTGCTATCTCTTAGCCCGTTTAGTCGCAACCATGCCAAACGTCCGGGTAGGCATCCAGGGGGCAATTATAGTAAATCGTTCAGGGTAAGAGAAGGAGGACTTTTTAAGGAACGCCGCCACCTCCTCGCCGTCACGAAGCTTTGCGGCCCTGGTCACAGAATACACGTAGCGGTTTGCCCACCCCATAGAGGAGGGTAAAAACTCCCACAGCACTAACCTGCCACCCGGCACCAGTACCCGGTGTGCCTCTCGAAACGCGGACGTAAGAGTCTCATCGGAGAGATGCTTTATCACGAATGCAAACAGTACCACAGCAAACCGCTCGTCTCCAAAGGGCAGTGAAGAGGCCGGCCCGGCTGCAATGAAGACGGAACTACCCAGGCCCCGTACGCCTATATTGCGCCTGGCCCTCTCAAGCATGGTCAGGGAAGTGTCCACCCCGTAGTACTTACTCATAGGATACCTGAAGCGTACTTCCCGGGCCCTCATTAAGATACTGGCCGTTCCACATCCCACCTCAAGCACACGGTCGGAAGGTCTCAGGCGGGCCTTACTGATGAAGTTACGGGCATAAAAGTAGCCGCTCAAGTCGAAGACTATCCTGGCCACAAAGGATAACAGCCCCAGCCTGCCACCCTCCAGGTCATCATAAAAGACCCGGGTAAATTTCTCGTCGTCATTCATGGCTCACGCGGCCGATGACCCGGCCTCTCGCCGCCGAGCCCTGCGTCTCATCGCCTTCTGGACCCTGTCCCTTGCAATCTCCAGCGCAACGTCTCTGGGCTTCAAACCCCTCTTCCTGGAGGCCTCAAGCACCTCTCTTACGTTCTTCCTGAGCTTCGTCTCGACCGTCTTGAACATCTGTTTAGGGTTATATCCACGGTACTCCGCATAGGAAGATATTACCCCGCCGACATTTGCCACAAAATCAGGTATCACCAGAATGCCCCTTCTAAACAACACTTCCTCCACCTCAGACTTCATTGGTATGTTAGATGCCTCTACCACTATCTTTGCCCGTACCTTGCCAACGTTCTCAGCTGTTATGACGTCAGAAAGGGCGGCAGGTACCAAAACGTCTACCTTCAGGCCGAAGAGGTCTTTTCCCTTGAGTACCCGGCCGGGTTTGTAATTCACCACGCTGCCCGTAGACTTTTTTATACGCATGAGTTTCTTCGGGTCCAGACCTTTTTTATTATATATAGTCCCTTTTCTATCGCTGGTAGCAACCACCTTAGCGCCGAGCTTACACAGGTGCTCGGCGGTAAAAGTACCCACGTTCCCAAAGCCCTCAATAGCCACTGTAGCGCCTCTCAGGTCCATTCCAATATGGTCAGCAGCCTCCAGCGCGGCCTGGGCGACGCCGAAACCGGTAGAGCCGAATTCATGGGGTATGCCGCACTGCTCACCCGGCGCCACACACATGTTGGCGGGCTTGCCAGTGCAGGAATTATGAGCGCCGTTTGCCTCCGCATACCAGCGCATCTCTTCCATTCCCGTTCCCACATCCGGCCCCGCGATGTAAAGCTTGGGACAAAGCGGCTTAAGCGCCCTGGCAAACGCCTCTATAAGCGCCTTCTTTTCCCTCTCCGCCAAATCCTTAGGTTCCGCCACAATACCCGATTTGGCCCCGCCGAATGGTATATCCGCAAGGGCACATTTCCAGGTCATGGTCCTTGCCAGCCGGAAGACCTCATCTGCGGTAACCATGGACGTCATCCTTATACCGCCCTTCCCGGGGCCAAAGGCGGTGTTGTCTATGACCAGAAACCCATGCAGCCCGCTCTCCGGCTCGTATACCTCCAGGACCTTCTCCGGCCCGAACTCGCCAAACTTTATCATATAGTACTCTTCCTACATTCTGAGTCTTGATTCACATGGCGACCTGCGTAATTACGGCGCAAGTACAGAGACTTTTTTATTTGACTGTAATTTTTACGGCCAGTATACTTTACTCACCGAGGCAGTTCAAGGCCACGTTTCATGGTCTTGTAAGTCTTGTAATAGTTTAGAGGAGGGTATAACAGATGCACTCGCAGGAGCATGCACACAAGGATGACAACAGCCATAAGGACCAGCCATCGACGTCTTCCCACAGTGAGAGCTGTCCGGTGGGCAGCCTGGTCTCAACAAAGTCTGTGTTCATATTGCTTATCGTGTTATGTCTGGCCTTCGGCATCACCATGATGCGGAAATACAGTAAACTTGAGGCAAAGATAGTGGCCATGGGGCTTGAGATTAATAACGACGGTACAGTACAGGTAGCGCAAAACGCCGACCCAAAGGCCGAAGAACACGCCAGGGCCCTGAGTCAGCTCGGTCACAGGCTGGGCGCACTAAAACTCAGTATGGATGAGATTGAGACCCTGTTAAAAGAGCTGGGTGTGA
Organism: Candidatus Bathyanammoxibius amoris; assembly: GCA_024451685.1. Classification (NCBI taxonomy): domain Bacteria; kingdom Pseudomonadati; phylum Planctomycetota; class Candidatus Brocadiia; order Candidatus Brocadiales; family Candidatus Bathyanammoxibiaceae; genus Candidatus Bathyanammoxibius; species Candidatus Bathyanammoxibius amoris. Next base: position 134,529 of record JAMXCW010000002.1, read on the forward strand.
AGGTAGAATCGAAGAAGGCCTCGGGACCGCACGGGACACACTAACACCTGTATAGAAAAACAGACTTCGCGGCACACGCCCGGTGTACCCGGCCATATTATTCCAGCAAACCCTGACTGGCCTCGTAAGAATACATATAGCCCATAAAGCCTTCCAGGCGCGGGTCCTTGGTCCTCCCCGCAACGTCCATCGTTTCCTCCAAATATTTCCCGGCATTATGGTAGTCCTCATCATTCACATACACCAGGGCCGTTAAGAAAATGCTGCTGGTATAATCGGCGGGAAAGAACTTCTCACTAAAAACGGTCCGGGCGTCGGAGAATGCGCCAAGCGCCTTCTCCATCATCAACCTGTCTTCACCGGCGCCAAACAAATCCATGTACACGCTCCCCAAACCCATCTGGGCCCTGCCATACTGTACGGGGAATTTATCGTGGCTGGCCACTGAAAGCGTTTGTTTGAAGTAAGTTTCAGCCACACTCAAAAGGTCGCCTTTCCGCTCACCGATACTGTAAAGACGCAAACAAGCAGAACCAAGGCTGTTGCTCACGATGGCGTAGGCCCGGGGATTTTGCTCTTTCGTAAAATAGGTGGCGGCGTCTTCAAGCACCTTCACAGCCTCATCCAGGTTCTTGGTATGCTCATCTCCCGGCAACTCCTGAAGGGCCAGCCCCAAACCTACCTTCGCCTCATAAAATTCCTTTTTAAAACCACTCTCTCCGCTAAGCTTAATCGCACTGCCAAAGTCCTCAGTCGCCAAACGAACGTGTTTCTCCCTTTGCACCGTCCTTAGCGTGAGATAAGAAAAACCGAGACGAATCCGCAATGTGACATAATCCCGTGGAGACTTTTCCTTGGTGTGGCGCGCAAGCAATTCCTCATAAGCCTCGATATCCTTTAAAAGCTCGTCCGTACTCTTATACGCATAAAGGGGCTCAAACGGTTTTTGCCCAAGTTCTTCTATATTTACTTCTACTCTCTCCCCACCCTTTTCCTCCAAGACCGCCTGAGACTGGGCATAACACACGCCGCCGGACGTGCCGCAGTCTAAAATCGCCATACAAAAGGCACTCGCCAGTAAAATATGCACGAACAGCCGCAGGTTTCTCATGGTAGTGTCATCCCCAAATGTTTCCGTCCGCTCCAATTATGTCAATTGTTAAGATTCGAAAAGGGTTTATAATCTATGGGGAACAATTTAGCAAGGTTATTTGACTGAACACTTTACTTATACCATTAATTACTCTCAAATAATGAACATCGTCTCCGTAAGCAGGCGAACGGACATACCCGCATTCTACCCCGGCTGGTTTATGCGCCGCATAATGGAGGGGCATGTCCGGTACGTTAACCCCTTCGGCGGGCAGGAACACGAGGTATCCCTGCGGCCCGAAGACGTACATGCATTCGTATTCTGGTCGAAGAATTATGGCCCGTTAATGAGATACCTGCCTGAGCTTGAGGGAAGAGGATACGACTTCTACTTCCACTTCACAATAACCGGTCTCCCCGGAACGTTTGAGAACCTCGTCATACCCCTGGACGACGCGGTCACAACCTTTCGTCTGCTGTCAGGGCGCTACGGACCCAGGCGCGTTCAGTGGAGGTTTGACCCGATTATAATCTCCAACCTTACGGGGCCGGATTTTTACGTAACACGTTTTAAAGAAATCGCGTCCCGTCTCCAGGGGGCCACAGAGCGCTGCTACTTCAGCTTCGTGTGCGTGTACTCAAAGGTTCGCAGGAACCTGGACGTGCTCGTGAATAACTACAACATCACCTGCCGCGATCCGTCCGCCACGGACAAAACGGACCTGACCGGGAGACTGAAGGAAATAGCCGACAGCTACGGCATAACACTCTACTCATGCTGTCAAGAGGCGCTGGCGACGGGGGGCGTAAGACAGGCGCAGTGCGTCGACGGCGAACTGCTCTTTGAACTTTTTTCCCACAAGCCCAGGCAGACAAAGATAAACCCGACACGCAAGGGCTGTCGTTGTGTCATAAGCAGAGACATCGGGGCCTACGACACCTGCCCGCACGGCTGCGTATACTGCTACGCCAACATGAACAAGGAGCTGGCACAAAAAAGGTTCCAGATGCACGACCCGTCAAGCGACATCCTGACACCTGCCCAAACCCCTCCAAACAAACCGGCGGACGTTCAGCCCCGGGCATGACCGTGCCACTACTTACCTTCACAGGTAAGTCACGGCTTCATAAAAAAAGGGGAGGACAAATGTCCTCCCCTTTAGATCAATTCCGCGCAAGCAATGCCCTGGGACATTGCCCTATGTATTACCCCTTACGGCCTTATTTCCCCGACTCACCGCTCAGGGCGGGTTCAGGAGGATGCACCTCCTCAAAGGACAGCTCACCGTCCTCAACCGTGACTGCTATTGTGGCGCCGTTAACGAACTTACCCTGAAGGAGTTCCTCCGCCATGGGGTCCTCTACCTGGTTTTCAATGGCGCGCCGCAATGGTCTGGCACCAAAGTGGGGGTCGTAACCTTTATCAATAATGTAATCAAGGGCCTTATCGTCCAGAGAGATTGTAATGTTGTAATTGCTCAGTCTCTTTTTAAGCTCATCGAGTTCTATCTGGATAATCTCCATGAGGTCTTTCTTGGTGAGCGCCTTAAACACTATTACACCGTCAATGCGGTTCAGGAACTCAGGCCTGAACTGTTTCTCCACCACCTTCATTAACTGTTCCTTCATGGCCGCGTATGACTGCTCCCCCGCGGTTTTCTTGAAGCCCACGGTGACCTGGTTCTTTATAACCTCCGCACCGACGTTTGAGGTCATGATAAGCACCACGTTACGGAAGTCCACCTTTCTGCCAAAGCTGTCGGTAAGCCTCCCCTCCTCCATTATCTGGAGCAGCATGTTGAAGACGTCCGAATGAGCCTTCTCTATCTCATCGAGGAGTACCACCGCATACGGCCTGCGGCGAATTCTCTCTGTAAGCTGACCACCCTCCTCGTAGCCTACATAGCCTGGAGGGGCACCGATAAGTCTGGAGACGTTGTGCTTTTCCATGTATTCCGACATGTCTATCTGAACCAGCGCCCCTTCCTCACCGAACATAAACTTGGCAAGGCTCTTTGCGAGATGAGTCTTACCAACGCCTGATGGGCCAACGAAGATAAACGTGGCTACCGGACGCCCAGGGTCCTTCAGCCCGGCCCTTGAGCGGCGGATGGCCTTGGCGATGGCCTTTACGGCCTCATCCTGACTCACCACCATCTTGTGGAGCTCTTCCTCCAGATGGAGCAGTTTCTTTGCCTCCTCGGTCTCCATTCTTGTGAGCGGTATTCCCGTCATCTTTGAAACCACCTCCGTCACGACATCATCATCGACGATGGCGGCCACCTCTGCGCACCTTTCTTTCCAGTTGCGCTCAATGGATTCCTTTTTTTTCTTGAGCTTGTCGGCCTTGTCCCTGAGGCGCGCAGCCCTCTCAAAATCCTGTACGGCTACAGACTCGTCTTTGTCTTTATCGAGTTTTCCCATCTCCAGCTCAATATGCTTCAGGTCCGGCGGCTGTGCCATGTTTTTCAGCCTGACCCTTGCGCTGGCCTCGTCGATAACGTCAATGGCCTTATCGGGCAGGAACCTTCCGGTAATATAGCGGCTGGAGAGTTCTGTGGCCGCTATTATGGCATTTTCAGTAATCTTGACTTTATGATGAGCCTCGTAGCGTGTCTTCAGTCCTTTAAGAATCTCCACGGTATCCGATTTATTCGGCGGGTCCACAATTATGGTCTGGAAACGTCTCTCCAGCGCACCGTCCTTTTCTATGTACTTGCGGTACTCATCCAGTGTGGTTGCGCCTATACACTGGATTTCACCCCTGGAGAGTGCCGGCTTAAGGACGTTAGAGGCGTCTATCGCACCCTCGGCCCCGCCTGCGCCAACGAGCGTATGAAGCTCATCGATAAAGAGGATGACGTTCTTTGCACGACGCACCTCGGACATGACCGCCTTTATCCTCTCCTCAAACTGCCCTCTATATTTCGTTCCTGCCACTATCATGGCAAGGTCGAGGGCCACGATGCGGCGGCCGCCGAGTATCTCGGGCACACTGCAATTCACTATGGACTGTGCCAGACCCTCTACAATCGCCGTTTTGCCGACACCCGCCTCCCCAAGGAGCACGGGGTTATTCTTCGTGCGGCGGCACAACACCTGTATGACCCTTTCAATAACCTCCTGACGGCCGATAACCGGGTCAAGCTCTGAATCCCTGGCCTGCTGAGTAAGGTCGCGCCCAAAGGAGTCCAGCGCAGGGGTTTTAGATTTACCCCTCCTTTCTTCCTTCTCCGGGCCTTCGCCGGGATGCGCCGATTCGGCGCCTAAAAGATTTATGACCTCTTCCCTGACGTCTTCAAGCTTAACGCCTAAGTTCAGAAGCACCTGGGCAGCCACACCCTCGTGCTCCCTCAGAAGGCCGAGAAGCAGGTGTTCGGTGCCAATGTAGTTGTGGCCCAAATTCTTCGCCTCTTCCATCGAGAACTCCAGCACCTTCTTCACCTTTGGCGTAAACGGAAGCTGCCCCACCGACACCAGGTCGGGACCCGTTTGAACTATCTTCTCAACCTCTATACGTATCTTCTTAAGCTCAATATCCAGGTTCTGGAGCACGTTGGCTGCGACACCACTGCCTTCCTTTACAAGGCCCAGGAGTATATGCTCCGTCCCTATATATTCGTGGTTGTACCGTCTGGCCTCTTCTCTGGCCAGCGCCATCACCTTTCTTGCCCTGTCTGTAAACTTGTCAAACATGAACTTCCTTCCTTCTAATTAGTATTACTCAAACGCTTTCTTACAAAGGTAGCCCGTAATTCATTCCTTTGGGTCGCTTCCAGCTCTTTACCTTCCAGTTTCTGTAAATGTGCCGGAAGGGTAAGTATAAAAAGCTCATTGAGTGTTTCAAGGGATAAGTCTTTAAATAATCCGAGGTTTACGCCCAGCCGCACCTGCGATATAAGATGCATCGTCTCTTCAGAGGACAGCATCCTTGCCATCTTAAGCATGCCGTACGAGCGCCAGACCCTGTCTTCCAACTGTTTCCTGTTATCTGTCACCAGGGCCTCCCTTGCCATACGTTCATAACTGGTAATATTCGGGACTACGCTCTCTACTATTTCAATGATTTCCGCCTCCGACTTACCCAGGGTAAACTGGTTTGAAATCTGGTAAAGGTCACCGAGTACCTGGGTTCCTTCTCCATACAGCCCTCTCACTATCAGACCCAGCTTACCGACGGCGCTAAAAACCTTTTCAACGTGATGAGTAAGGCCGAGGGCGGGCAGATGTAACATAACGGAGGCCCTCATGCCCGTGCCTACGTTCGTGGGACAGGCGGTCAGGTAGCCAAAAGTGGGGCTGAAGGCATATTTCAATTCCTTCTCCAGGATGTTGTCTATTTCGTCTATTACCTTCCAGGTCCCTCTGAGCTCAAAGCCAGACCGTATTACCTGTATTCTCAGGTGGTCCTCCTCGTTGACCATAACGCTGACGGTCTCCGACTTGCCGAAGGCGACTCCCCGCTCACCATCCCCACCCGCGTGCTCCCTGCTTATCAGCCGCCGTTCCACCAAGAAGAGCCTGTCAACGGCGCTTATATCAGAAAGTCTTATATAATGGAGGTCTTTCGTGTCATTGGCGCGTTTAATCTTTTGCCTTATAAGCCCCTCTATTTCCCTTTTTTGCTCGGTGTTGGCCCTGCTGAGGAAGGGGAAGTTAGCCAGGTTTCTTGCCAACCTGATCCTCGTGCTTATTACAGTGTCGGCCTCGGGGCCCGTACCCCTAAGCCAGTCACCTGTTTTATTATAAAGTTCTCTTAGCATCATCACTCCCAGAGAGTTCAAATATGCGGTCGCGTATCTTTGCGGCCTTCTCGTAGTCTTCCTTCTCGACCGCTTTGTCCAACTCCTTCCTGAGTTGAAGCACCTCGTTCTTGACCACCAGTTCTTTTCCTGCACGGCTGGGCACCTTGCCTATATGCTGTGACGAACCGTGCATCTTATCCAGCAGCGGCACGATACCCTTCTTAAAGGCCATGTAATCCATCGGACAGCCGAGCCTGCCGCTTGAACGAAACTCCAGATACGATATCCCGCACGCCGGACATACCGTCTTAGACATTTCACTAATCTCAGGCGCCACCTGGTTTATAAGGTTGGTGAGTATGTCCGTGGGAGAAGGCATCTTCACCAGTTGGTTATTCAGATTGTGGGCACACTCGTCACACAGATGCTGCTCCTTCTTCTCGCTGCCGGTAATCTCTGTAAGGTGTACCGTGGCGTGTCTTTTGTTGCAAGATTCACATTTCATCGGGGTCAACCCTTTAACAATAAATGAAACTCCGATAAATTCCCGGAGATTATACTTATGTTGTTATCTCTTCTCCCACTTTAACAGGTCTACAACCTCTGCCAAGGTCATTTTTCCCTTTTTTATTTCCGCCCTGATTCTGTTTTCCTTTTCCAGCCAGTCCATCGCATGGTTTACCATTACCTCGGCCTCTCTCGCGGCAACCACCATCAAACCGTCGTCATCACCGACAATCCAATCGCCCGCGCAGACGGTAATTCCCGATATGTTCACGGGAACCCCTATCTCACCAAACCCCTTTGGCTCGCCGGCGTTTGGCATTACCATCCTGGCAAAGACCGGAAATCCTGATTCGCGTATCTCAGAGGTATCTCTGACCGCGCCGTTTATGACGACTCCCGCAAGACCCTTCTGAAGGGCGCTCAGCGTTGCGAGTTCGCCCCAGATGGCAGGGCCGACCCCGCCAGCGTCCACAACCAGAACCTGTCCCTTCTCAGCAACGTCTATGGCCTCGACTGGTTTCGCCCAGTCACCGGGATAACACCTCACCGTCAGGGCTGTTCCAACCATTTTTACCCCTTTGGTGATTGCCTCAAACCCGGTCATGCCGGCGGCGCGATGGCTCCCATCTGATATATTAGACGTGGAAACCTTGAGCAACGCATCCTTTACACCGTTCCCGGAGACCCTCTTGTAAAGCCTCGTGGGGATACTCTTGACCTTAAGGATGGCCTCTTTTATCTCCCGCGTGGCCTCTCTTGCATCGGCGGCCTTGCTTATGGCGCCGCCTACCACTACGATCTCGGCCCCGGCCTTTGCGGCGTCTGCCGCATTCTCTGAATTTATTCCACCTGCTACGGCAACGGGTATACCTGTCTGGCCGGTTATTTCCTTCAGCTTGTCGAACGGCTGTATGCCCTTCATCTGGTCGTCTACAGCCACATGGACATTGAGGTAACTGGCACCCCAGCCCTCTACCTCTTTTGCGCGCCGCGAAGCTTCCTTAACTCCCAGCAGGTCCACACCTACGTCAAGACCGTAATTACGCCCGGCCGCTATACACTCCTTTATCGTAGCGTCGGACGCGGCACCCATTACCACGGCATAACGTGCACCCGCCTTGGCCGCCATCTCCATCTCCGTACGGCCGGCGTCCATGGTCTTCATGTCGGCCACGATCGGGATATGAGGAAAGGTCTCATGCAGCTTCCTTACCACGTTGAGGCCTTCACTCTTTATCAGGGGCGTACCTGCCTCCAGCCTGTCCGCCCCGCCTCCCACAGACTCTTCCGCAACCTTGAAGGCCCTGTGCAGGTCTACAAAATCTAGCGCTACTTGCAGGATGGGCAACATCCCACACACCAACTTTTAAAAGAACTATTCAAAGTAAGAGGCCCCGCACCGGTCTGACTCCCAGACTGATACCTTTCGCAAAGTGACCTCTTTTGGTAATTTCTTGGAGAACTCAGCGTAAAGAACCCTGGATATGTTTTCCGTGGTGGGATTATCCTTCCTGAAATATGCAAGCTCGTTAAGGTTTTTGTGGTCAAAGGCCTCAAGGATCTCCCTCGCTATACCCTTTATGTCCTTAAAATCTAAAACCATGCCCACGCCGTCCAGTCTCTCCGCACTCAGTACTATCTGAACCTTCCAGTTATGGCCATGTACGTTTTCACACTTACCGTGGTATTCTCTAAGCGAGTGCGCGGCAGCAAAATCCGTCTCTACCATCAGTTCGTACATTTAGTTTCTTTGTTATAGGTGGGGCGCCAAAAGCTAGTCTTTGAGCAAACGGACCTACTATTTCTTTCGCTGCACGGGACACCATAAAGAACAACTACTTGTAGATGGCGCTAAAGGCCAATCCGGTTACAACGGATACTAGCATTGAGGGTGTTAAAAGTCAAGATTATTTGTTACTTGCCGGTTCTCTTAAATTGTTTGTCTAACTCCTCTAAGGAGAAAAACAGGGTGGTGGGACGGCCATGAGGACAGTGCGACAGCGGCTCGGTATCTTTCCGCCTTTCAAGCAGGGCAACGAGTTCCTGTGAACTAAGTTTCTGCCCGGATTTAACGGCACCCCTGCAGGCCAGGACCTTTATTATCCGGTCAGTCATCTGCTCGCCTGTAAGCCTTTCCCTGGTATCTTCGAGGAGCCCTTTTATAAGTTCTTTTGAGTCAACGTCTTTAAGTATCTGAGGAACGGCGCGTACGATGACACTGTTGCGGCCAAACTCCTCCAGCTCGAGCCCAAGCCTTTCCAGTACGTCCTTTAATTCCAGGATACGGAAAAAATCCTCTGGGCTCAGTTCCAAAAGTTCAGGTATAAGCAACCTCTGGCTGGATAACGTCTTTTCCTGAATTGTGCCCTTTATATCGTGATAAAGCGCGGCCTCGTGTAAGGCGTGCTGGTCAATGATGTTAATACCTTTGGGGGTCTCTTCAACTATGTATGCGGAGTGAAGCTGCACAAACCGCCCGTAACCCGTCTCCGCAGTCTCCCTGCCGGGCGTAACCGCAGGGGTTCTGGGTAGAAGCGACCCGGTTACGCCGCCTGAGCCGCATCTATCGAACATTTTTGGAGGAACCCTGACATCCTGAGACGCTCCGGTATTTGCATCTGCCCCGGATGGAGCGGCTGACGGCGGTACAAGTCCCGGCTGTAACTGGTTCAGGGCCTTTTTGACGGCCTGCAACACCTGGCCGTAAACCCTGGAACCGTCCCTGAACCGAACCTCCAGCTTAGTGGGATGAACGTTTACGTCTACAGACGACGGGTCTATGTCAAGCGACAGAAAGATTATCGGAAACCTGCCCGGCGGCAACAGGGCCCGGTAGGCGTTGTTTATGGCATGGGTCAGGCCCGCATCCTTTATGGGCCTGCCGTTGAGGAATACAAATTGCATCCGGGTGTTCGTTCGGTACTGCGAGGGTGGCAGGGCATAACCCCTGACCTCAAGCCCGGGCTCCCTGGAACTTATGGGAACAATGTCCCTGGCCAGCTCCTCACCGTAATACGCCGCAATCCTCTCTTTCAGGCTAGAGGTGGAGGGGAGGTTGAATACCTCACGACCGTTGTGCGAGAACACAAAATGCACCGCCGGATGAGAAAGCGTCAGTTTGGCAAGCATATCTGAGATATGCGACATTTCGGCCGGGGTGGATTTAAGAAATTTTCTCCGGGCGGGTATGTTAAAAAAGAGTTCCTTCACCTCTACCTGCGTACCATCCGGGGCACCCACGTATTTGTGTTTCCCGCGGTCGCCTCCCTTTACCTCGACCTCCGCCCCCTGTCCGGCGCCCCTGGCGCAAGAGACTACCCTGGCCATAGACACCGCGCCGATACTGGCAAGCGCCTCGCCCCTGAAGCCCATGGTATATATGGCCTCAAGGTCCTCAATGGCGGCAATCTTACTCGTGGCATGTTTCAGGAAGACCTTGGCCAGGTCATCCGCAGGGATGCCCACACCGTCGTCCGCCACGCGAATCAGGGTCTTACCCCCCTCGACCAGCTCTACGTCAATCCTGGTTGAACCGGCGTCTATCGAGTTCTCCACCAGTTCTTTCACTACAGAAGAAGGCCGCTCGATAACCTCACCGGCGGAGATCTTTCTCGCAACGTCCGGGGAAAGGACCTGTATCCGGCCCAAAGAATCCTGTTGCTTTTGCATCAAGAAAACCCTCTGCCACTAAGGCCGTTAACTATCTCGTCATATCCCTCCCCATGACTGGAGAGCTCAACCTTTCTCGTCGTCGGACCTTCTATAGACATGGAAATCTTCAGGTAACTATCGGGAAGACATTCCTCAACCCTGTCGGCCCACTCGACCACAGAGACCCCGTTCCCCCAGAAAATCTCGTCGCAACCTAGCTCATACATCTCCCTCGCCCCCTCCAGCCGGTAGGCATCAAAATGGTAGATCGGCACGCGGGCCTTATACTCGGCTATCAGTAAAAAGCTGGCGCTCCTCACCTCTCTCGCGTCACTGATACCAAGTCCCTCAGCCAGTCCCTTCACCAGTGTAGTCTTACCGGAACCCAAGCTGCCCATGAGCGCGACCACGCCGCCGGGTTCCAGAAGCCCGCCTATCCTGCGGCCGAGCGCCACTGTCTCCTCCTCGCTGGAGGTGGTGACAACACACGCTACCTGGGCGTCATCAGATGTGCTCATATCCTTCAGGCCTTATTCTTCCGAGTTTCCCGCTGTTATCTTCTTTAAGAAAAAGCCCCCTCTCCCTGCGTATGTGGCCTATCCCGGTAACGGGGACCTTTAGCGGCAGGTTCTTGCCTGTAAGTCTCTCTGCATGCGATTTGCCAAGTGTGAACAAGAGTTCGTAGTCCTCCCCGTCCGTCAGTGCATGATACAGGGGGGTTTTACCGGTCCTGCGCGCGAGCCTGCGGGCGGCACGGGAAACGGGTATCTGTTTTTCGTATAAGACGGCCCCGACACCGCTATCTTCCAGTATATGACCCAGGTCTAGGGAGAGACCGTCGCTTATGTCTATCATGGAATGCAGCCTGAAATTTTTATTCAAATAGACGGCCTCCTCCAGTCTGGGGTCGAAGCGCATGTGTTTACCTAATATAGACCCTCCAAGTTCACCCGTGACCATTATGACGTCGCCCGGTCTCGCTCCGGAACGGAGGACGGGTCTAAGTCCGTCTGTCTCACCAAGCACCGTAACGTTTATAAACAGAGGCCCCTTGCCGCTCACGGTGTCTCCACCGGCCACCGTCACTCCGTACTTCGCGGCCGCGCTATTCAACCCACGGGTAAGCTGCCGGGCAAAACTCATGGGCGTAGAGCGCGGGAAGGCGATAGACACGAGGGCAAAGGTGGCCCTGCATCCCATGGCCGCCACGTCACTCAGGCTTGAGGCGATGGCCTTTCTGCCCAACTCCCTGGGGCTGGCGTCCTTGAGGTTGAAGTGGGTCCCTTCAAGGAGGGTGTCCGTGCTAAGCACACAGAGCCCCTTCGGCACCCTTACGACCGCCGCGTCGTCTCCGATGCCAGTCAGGACGTTCTTTGACACCCCCTGGACTTCCTTGAGATATTTGATATATTCGCTTTCACGCATGGGCTGACGGGTATGGGTAAAATCTTTTCCCACTGCCTGTACGTTCAATTATAAGGAGAGGGGGCTGGATTTCTATTTGATTTTTAAAATCCTTTCTGTCAGTACGGGAACGGACATTATGGGGAATTGTCACTAAAACCCTGCCTATGGAAAAGACCACACGCATCATCACCCTCCTTGAAAAGGAATATCCCGGGACCGGGCTGGCGCTGGAGTTTAAGTCACCGCTCGAACTACTTATAGCCCTTATACTTGCGGCGCAGTGCACCGACGAAAGGGTAAACCGGGTAACCCGCGTTTTATTCAAGAAATACCGCCGCGCCGGGGATTACGCCATGGCAGACCTCGCGACACTTGAGGGAGAGATACGGTCCACGGGATTTTTTAGAAACAAGGCGAAGAGTATAAAGGCGTGCACCGGAGATATCGCGAAAAAATTCGGGGGTAAAGTACCTGAAAATCCGGAAGACCTCCTAAAACTTCACTGCGTGGGCCGGAAGACGGCCAATATCGTCCTCGGCAATGCGTTTGGGATACCCGCCATCGGGGTGGACACCCATGTCGGGCGCCTGGCGCAGCGCATAGGGCTGGCCAGATCGAAAAACCCGGACAAGATAGAGGCCGAACTGACGGCCGCCATCCCGAAGAACAAGTGGATTAAATTCTGCCACCTGCTCCAAGACCACGGCAGAAAGGTCTGCGTCGCACGAAAACCCCTGTGTTATCAGTGCGTTATCGAGAAATACTGCAACTATTCTGATAAAACTGCGGAGCCGAAGTAGTAAGATAGCAGGGGCATGGCATGCCGTGTCCCTGCTATAAAATATTTTTCTTTTACAAGCTAATCATACTTGAGCACATCTAATCAATACGCCTCTCTACGGTAGCTCACACCCACAACGGTAAGCATATACTAATATCTTAGTAATTTTTGCCATAGATTTTTCTTTGGCTCTTTTCTCTACAAAGACCTTTGTCGCGTCTTCCCTACTATCTCCCTTTCTTCCTGCACTTTATCAGGCGGCATATGCCCATGACGTTTACGCCCTCTATGTGCTCGATGACAAGGCCGGATTCGGCTATAAGGACCCCAAAGTCCACGTTCCTCCCCAGCCCCATCGCCTCGCGGATGGGTTGGAACTTTCGTTCGAACCAGGCCACTATACCGTTTGACGCATTAACATAGTTGAGTATATAGACCTCGCCGTCGTCCTTACAGACCCTGGCCATCTCCTTCATCACCTTCAAGGGCTCAGGCACCACACTTATCACGTGGGCGGCCACCACCTTGTCAAACCGCCCGTCCGGGAAATCCAGACTGCCGGCGTCCATCTCGCGAATCTCCACGTTGGAAAGGTTCATGGAGGTCTTTCTCTTTTCGGCCTCTGCCAGCATCTCCGTGGAGATATCTATACCCACCACCCTGGCGTACTTGGGATAACGCGGGAGTGAGACGCCCGTCCCAACACCCACCTCCAGTATCTCCTGCCCTGCCTTTATGTCCATAAGCCTGATGGCCGCTAGTCTCCCGGGGGCATAAAGCCTCCCGAAGATGCCGTCGTAAAAGTAGGAGTGAATGGCGTATACGCTCTTTATCTTGTCTATTTTCATCAAATATTATCTAGTAGTTCACCAGGGCCCTGCATATAGAGTCCTGGACCTTCTTAATCTTTGCGTTAGAGGCCTTAAAGTCGTTAATGAGAATAGAAAAGGCCAGCCTCTTGCCACTCAGCGTCTCCACGTATCCCGAAAGGGCACTGGCCTTGGAGATATAACCCGTCTTCGCCCTCACCCGGCCCTTATAAGGCTCCTTCTTGAGCCGGCGGCCCATGGTGCCGGACGTGCCGGAAACGGACAGCGACGAGTAAAACACGTCGCCTTCACCATGTTTGTACATGTAGGCGAGTATGTCTACCAGCATGCGGGGGGAGAGCCTGTTGTTCCTTGAAAGGCCTGAACCGTCGGCAATCGTGTACCTGTCGGGAGGGTGTCCAAGCTCCAGCAAAAATTCTTCCAGCACCTCGCGGCCGGCGGCAAAACTGCCCTCGCCCTTTATCTCCATCCCAAGTGTCTTCAGTATCTGCTCCGCATAAAAATTCTGGCTCTTTGTATTGGCAACCTTAACGGACTGCGCCATCGTTGAGGCCGTCGAGGCAAGTTCATGTAACTCCCCTGGCGAACTCACGTCCTCCCCGGCTATCAACCGTACACGGCCGTCTACCCTGATGCCGTTTCGTTCAAGGACCTCCCTGAAGACGCTGGCAAGAAACAGCGGGGGGTCATCGACCGTCACAAAGTGTGTCGCGGGCAGGTGCCCGCGCCTGACCTTCCCCTTTACAAATATCTCGTTAGCACCGGGCTTTCTATAAACAATGAAATTCGCGCCCTTCTTTTTCTTGGTCATGCGGCTTGAATTGTGTACCCTTACGTACCGGGTATTGGGTTCTTTGACAACCCTTACCCCGCCGTCATCGCCGGGCACCATGCGAAGTTCTATACAGTTATCGTTAAAGGACAGCGCGCTGACCGGTGCGCAGTACCACCTGGTGAGCTGGTTCCGCGGCCAATCGGGGTGGACGTGCTCCCTGTCAAACCACGTATCGTCCGCAATGACGTCTCCGCCGATCTCCGTTATGCCGGCCTTGCCCAGCTCCAGGGCCCAATGCTCCAGTACCGCCGTGCTGCGGCCCTCGTGGAAACGACCCGATATGTTCGGGTCGCCGCCTCCTTTGATGATTAGATCGCCGTTTAACACCCCTCCCTCTGAGACGTCCCCACGGCCGTAGACGGTGGTCACAAACCGGTATTCGGGTCCCAGGTATTCCAGCGCAGCGGCGGTCGTAAGAAGCTTCATGTTGGACGCCACTATAAAAAGCCTGTCACTGTTGAGGCTGTAAAGTTCCTTCTCACCGGGGAGGGAAACAACGCAGATACCGACAGACGCGCCTTTCAACGAGGAAGAAGAAGAAGTCAGGACATGCTTGATCTTCTTCCCCAGGGTCCCGTCATCAGGACCGGCACATAGACGGGCCTCCAGGGCGATAAGGACCAAACATGAGGCAAGAACCAGTTTCAGAAGCCGAAACGCCGCCCTTTTCTTTGTTCCCTTACATCTTGATGCCACAATCATTCTAAGAGTGGCTGGCATGACAGCATGTACGAAGAATAACTAAACTCCCTTTCACCCCCGCTACCTTTTTTTCGCCTTTTTCTTAACCTTTTTTGTAACTTCCTTCTTGACCTTTTTTTTGACCTTGGGTCGTATTTTTTTGCTGGCCTTTTTCTTTTTCTTTTTCTTCGGCACCAACGGAGTCTTTACTACACCTTCTATCAGCTTCAGCGACGACTCTTTCTCCAACGGCTGAGTCAGGACCCCATGAGCACCGGATCTCAACAGGGAAGCCTGGTGGCGTTTGGACCTCTGGGACGTAATCATCACGACCTTGATATCCGGGTCAAGCTCCTTGAGCTTCTTAAGGATATCAAGACCGCTGACCTCGTGCACTTCCTCGCCTACAACGGCCAGGTCCATCTTTCTCTCTTCGACGATACTAAAGCCCACCGGGACGGCGAGGGCAACCTCCGTCTCATAACCATAGAACTCCAGGTTGTCCCTGAGCTCATCCACCGTCTGGCGTTCATCTTCTATTATAAGTATCCGTGTAACGGCCATTTGCCTTAAACGAAGCCCCCCGGTACCCCCTTTACTTAAGTCTATTCTTCTATAACTTTTCCTCCCATTCGTCCAGCAAATATTTAAAATTTTTTGCCGCGTGTCGCTCCGCTGCCATTCCAGACACCCACGTAACATTAGTCGGAATAAAAGGTTAGGGTGTTTGGCGGTGGCGCTTTCCTACGTTCTGCCGAATATACATCCACCTTCAATCGAGGTTTTTTATTCGTTCTTCAAAAACTTTCCGATAAAACCTCGAAATATGCCTGAGGATGGGCGCAGGCTATACACACGGACGGTGCCTCCGTGCCCTCGTGGACATATCCACATTTTCTGCACCGCCAGGTGACCTTCTTGTCCTTCTTAAAAACGGTTCCGGCCTCCACATTTTGCAGTAAAGCGAGATACCGTTGTTCGTGATACTTCTCGACCACGGCAATAGCCTCGAACGCCTTGGCCACGGCCCCGAAGCCCTCCTCTCTGGCAGTCGTGGCGAACGAGGGGTAAAGCGTTTCCCATTCCAGGTGTTCACCGCCCGCCGCGGCCTTCAGGTTTTCTGCCGTGGCGCCGGTAACGCCGGCCGGGAACGTGGCCGTTATCTCCACGTCGCCGCCCTTTAGAAACTTAAAGAACCGGCTCGCGTGAGCCTTCTCATGACCGGCCGTCTCTTCGAATATGTCCGCAATCTGCACAAAGCCATCTTTCACGGCCTTCTTTGCAAAAAACGTATAACGGTTTCTGGCCTGAGACTCACCGGCAAACGCCCCCAGCAGGTTTTTCTCCGTCTGACTCCCCTTCAGATCCATACACTCTCCTCCTTGCCGAAAAACGTAAACCACTCTTAAAAAAAACCATCCACAAACATCAGTCCCTGGATTATATACATATTGCAGGACATTATAAGAGTTAATTCCCGGTGTTGACTATTTTTAAAGAAGATTAGCGAAGAAGATTTTTTTGTGTATTTTCTAGTGGGGGCCCCATGGCTTTAGCCATGGGGTTAGTTCGCGCAGGGTTAAAACCCTGCGGCACCAGGGCGGGGTTTTTGTGTAAGGGAATGGTGGAGGCGGCGGGAATTGAACCCGCGTCCCAATGCACATCGGTAAAGGTTTCTACATGCTTAGTCTATCTTTTTAAGAAATCTCGCCGTACTGCGGACCCCGGTAGACAGGGTTCCGCGACAGCCAGCCTGATAATTTTCTCACCCAGTCTCCTCAGGTAAAAAGTCCGGGCCAGCCTGTTAGCTGTCATCCTTGGGTCCTACAGGCAGGACCCGGAGGAAGGGCTACTTTTATGCAGCCATTGCCATTTGATAATCGGCACTTGTTGTTTGCGCCAGGTGTTTAATGAGGCCTCCTGACAACCTCAGCATGCTGCCTGTTACCTCCGTAACACGGTCGATTCCATTCGCCCCCCAAAAAATTTTACCTCGGAGAAGGGCAACTACGGCGTCGAGCAAGCTCGACCGCTACAAGCGGGGCGCAAGGTGTTGTGCCCCTGCGGCCCTTTAGCGTTTCATGGCCCTTTGGATATCGCGCTCGGTCTCGCGCTTTCGGATGGCCTCGCGCTTGTCGTGGACCCGCCTGCCCTTTGCCAGGGCGACCTCCACCTTGGCGATTCCGCGCCTGTTAAAGTAGAGCGTTACGGGCACCAGCGCGTAGCCCTTCTCGTTCATCTTGCCGATAATCTTGGATATCTCGGTCTTATTGAGAAGGAGCTTGCGCGGACGCTTCGGCTCGTGGCCCTGGAGACCCGCCTGCTGGTACTGGCCTATGTGGAGGTTATAGAGATACACCTCCCGGCCCCTTACCTGCGCGAAGGCCTCGTTCAGGCTCGCGTCCTTATTCCTCAGGCTCTTTACTTCGCTACCCTTCAACACAAGCCCGGCCTCGTATTTATCCATCAACTCATACTTGAAACGGGCCTGCCTGTTAGTGGCTATTATGTCCATTTCTACCGCTTGTTGAAGGGTTTACATAAATAAGATAGCACTTTTGGCGGCGTAACGCAACCTCATAAATCAACGGGATTGCACCTGTTGGAAGGCACCGTCACGCCTTAACGAGCTTGACCCTGGTGCTGAAGAACGCGGAACTGCCGCCTATGGGGTCGGTGAGGCAAACGTCCTTAAGATACGGGTCTAGGCGCATGACGGCGTTCGGGCACAGCCCCTTCGTGCGGCGCTCATCTCCCTTCACGACCTCTCCGTCAATTACCGTATCCGCCGCTCCGTATGCCCAGTGGCCGAAGTGCCAGCTGACGTTGACCACGCCCGGCTTCAGGCCCTCGGTCAGCTTGACCTTGCCCTCAGTGTACTTCTTCTGCCCCGCCGGTCCTATATGCCACGCGCCGCTCGTGTTTGTCGCAGACACAATGCGCACCACGTCTCCAGCCTTTACCCCAATTGCCTCCGCGTCCACGGGGTTAAGCTCGACGTGGTTCTCGGGCCAGATCTGGCTCAGCCAGTAGTCGTTGGGCAGCGTCCTGGACTGCCCGCCCAGAATGCCCTTATACGTAATCAGCGTGAACGGATATATCTCATCCCCGATCTTCCCGCCGTCACACGCCGTCGAGGGTGCATGTCCGGGCGTTCCTGAAAAATATTCACCGGTCATTGAATCCCTGCCATTGGCCACGGGTTCCACGTAAAGGTTAACATGGCTGGAGAAGGTGTGGGCCAGCCTGTTACCCTTATACGCCCCGTCAAAGTTTTGAAACCTCCCTCCCCGCGATAGTATATACGCCACCATCTTCCAGTATTTCGCGCCAACCGTCCGTTCCCACCGTTTCACATCGAACACGCTCCCCGGCAGGTGGCGGAGTGACTTTTCATACGACTCAATTTCGGCGGGGTTTGCCTCCGGGACCTTATCCTTTTGCTTATCACCCCACGCAACGTTTGCCACCATGCGGAGATAATAGTCCTCAAAATGTTCAAACGGCTCTCTCTGCCTGAACCCGTTCTCGCCGTAACCGGGAAGACCCATCTTCTCGGCTATCTTGAGCATTACCGTCTCCATGCATATGGGCATATCCCTGTCAAACACCTCAACCGTCTCTGGGATGGGGGCCACGGCGGGCTGGCGGAGCTTGCTGGTCTTTGTCTGTACGTCGGGCGTTACGTGCGGCAGGCCCCATCGCTCCCATATACTGGTATCCGGAAATACGTAATCGGCAAACACGGTGGAGTCGCCTATTACTATATCGGTGCTTATAAGGAGCGGGACCTTTTCCAAGTTCCGCAGTGCCGCGAGCTGGCTGTTGGCCCCGGGGGTGGACAGACCCGGAGTGGCCATGTGCATCCAGACCACCTTTGCGCCGTACGGATACTGACTCACGGCCGAGGGCAGGACCTCCTGGTACACGTTGCTGGTAAACGGATACCACGGCCGTTTTGCCGGGTAGCCGGCAAAGAGCGTGGATTTTTCGTATGAAGACTCCTCGCGTGTCAGTTTGTGGCCGAAGGGGTGAATCTTTCCCGGATGCAGCGCCTTTTTGAGCGGGAACGGTTGACCTGTCTTATCTCCGGCCTCATGCCAGTGGCCGCCGCCCTTGCCGAGACCGCCCTTCCAGTCCAGGTTCCCGATGAGCACGTTGAGCGCTATAATCGCCTGTGCATTGTAATACCCGTTCGTATGCTGAACGGCCCCCCTGTAAAACTCCGCCGCGGCCTTCTTACCGTGAGACGTGAACTCGCGCGCGACCTCAAAAATGTCTTCCTTTTTTATGTGGGTAATTGCGGCGTATTCGTCGAAGGTCCTGCTGAACGCGGATTCCTTCAGCAACTGGAGGGCCGTCTTGACGGCTACACCTTTTACCATACCGTCCACAAACAGGTCGCCGAAGACGGGCTCGTTGTTCGAGTCGATTTCCATGGCCTCCGGCACGCCGCCGGAAAGCGCGACAAACTCGTTTTCCTTGCCGATGCCTATTTCCAAGGCCCGCAGGTATTTGGTCGGACGTCCGTCCTCAATCTTAACGAGCAAGCTCGCGGTACTCCATGAGGTCTCGCCGCTGTCAACCGCCGCCTTGCGGGTGGTATTTCGGAGGAAATTTTTGTCGTACCGGTCATTTTCAATAATCCAGCGAACCATCGCCAGCGCCAGCGCCCCGTCCGTGCCGGGTTTTATGGGCAGCCACTTCCATGCCTTGGCCGCGCCATTACTGAAGCGCGGGTCTACCACTACCGTCTTGAGCCGTCCGGAAATAATACCGGCCGTGACCTTCCTCGCGGCAGGCGGGGGGCCAAAACCCGCCTCAAGCCCGCCGGTGGTGCCGAAGTAGATAATGAATTCACTGTTCAGGGTGTCCGGCTTCATGTGGGTCTTGCCGCCCTTCCACTTTCCAGCCTTGAATTTGCCGGTCATCTGCTTGTAGGCTATGTGGTGGGACTGCTCGCATATGGACGTGTGCTCGTACCAGTTTATCGAACCAAAGCTCTGGCGCAGCCACCTCTGGCTGAACTCCTTTCTGCCGTGCTCGATGCGTCCCGCCAAAAACACAAACTGGTTGTTCCTGGGCCCAAGGTCAGGGTGTTCAGGGTCTATAAGGGTGTCCAGGTGTTCCTTATGTCTCTTCTTATACCCCGCGACAGACAACTCTCCGGAGGCCACCCTCATGGCGTCCGCCGCCATCCACAAGGAAGTCTGGCCGTCCTTCAGGGCGAAAAGGTCTTTTAGTCCCGGAACGGCCCTCTCTTCTTCTCCCTCTACCTGTTCAAAAAGTTTGCCGCCGTTAACGATTTCGTCTATCGCCTGCTCAAAATCTATGGTGACCCATTTGTTCTCTCCCCGTCGTCCAGCACGCTTCAGCACCTTGCGTATCCTGTACGGGTCATAAAGGGACTGAATCCCGGCCTGGCCCTTCGGGCAGATATAGCCGTCCAGTTGACCTACGGCGAGGGGACTGTTCTCATACGGAATATGCGGCAGCATTGACTGGGGTGAGTAGGGATTCCCGTTTATGTTGACCAGTATGCCGTCTATTACGCTCACCTTTATCGGGCAAGCCGTGTGACACTGCAGACAGGTTGAATAGACGATGTTCTCAGGCTTCGCCATCGGGTATCCCTGCGCGGTCCCAAGCCACGACCATGAGGCGTGCGCGGTCTCCACCCTGGCCGCCTGGTAGGCCAGAAGGGCACCCGTACCCAGCAAGGCTCCCGCCTTAATAAAATCCCGGCGATTAAACCTGTTGACGTCACTTTTGGAAGTTTTCTTCATTTCAGATTCATACCCGTATGGCAGGGCGTACACGAACTAAGACCCGGCAGCACGTCAGGCACTTCCGTGGCGATATAGACCACATTAGGGTCCGTACCGAGAACGTCCTTCATTTTAGCCACCTGATGCGCGCGCATTAGTTCCGACACAAGGCTGTTGGTGTCGTTTCCATCCCCAAAATACATGGCCCCGCCTATACACGTGGTAACACACGCGGGAAGCATCCCGTTTCTCAGCCGGTGGAGGCAGAAGTCACACTTTCTCGGCTTCCCGACAAGGTCCTCGCGCTTTTCGGGAGACCCATACTGATAGTTATCCACCTCTTCATACGGCTGGGGGGGAGCGTCCGTACCTTCGACACCCCCAACACCTTGTGTAAAATAAGACCCGTCGTCATAAAATATAGTATTCTCGTACGGGCAGGCTTCTATGACCGCGTCCACCTCCGCCTTGTCCCTGAACTTTTTGAGGTTAACCGTAACGATGCCGTCGGGCCGCTTCTCCAGCCCTCCCTCCGGCGCGGCCTCGACACAGGGCGGGTTATTACACTGCATACAGTTACTCGGCATGAAGGTCCTGGTGACGTCGGGGAAGGTTCCATACTCCGCAGTAAAGACCTTTCGCAGGGTCACACCCGGAGGTGAAACGTTTTCTGAGATGCAGGCCACCTCGCAGGCGTAGCAGCCGATACACTGGTTTACATTTATGACCATCTTCCACCGCAGGTCTTCGATAGGTCTCTTGATGGCATATCTGAGGTCATCGTACATCCGCGTCAGCGTGCCCTGGCCCGGCGGAACGTTTTTCGGGAGAAGCAACTCCGGTGCGGCGACCTTCGGGTTCCCCGCCTCCCCGGTTTTCTTAGGGGTCTTGAACGCGGTTTTCTTCTTCTCAATGCACCCGCCCAGCACTCCCAGGGACATGCCCGCGATGCCGGCCTTCAAGAAGTCCCTGCGGCCTAATTTGTTTGTCTTTTTACCACGCATATATTTTCAGACTTCTTAGTGTCGTTAGACAGAAGAAACGTAATATATCTATAAACGCACCATACATTTAACTTACAAATCATACCATCACCGCATTCAAAAATCAAATTCGTCAAACATTTTTAATTCTTTGTTTGACTACGCTTACGTCACTGCCTAAAATCTCACTTGATGCCGAAGTGGCGGAACTGGCAGACGCGCTAGGTTCAGGACCTAGTGGACGCAAGTCCATCGGGGTTCGACTCCCCGCTTCGGCACCAATAACAGCCGTGCGTTGAAGGCGGGGGGCTTCCAGCCGGGAGGATAAAAAGAAAAACAACGTTATGAAAAGTTTCTATCTGATAACCCTCATATGTATTCTAGGTTTAGGCCTGCCGGGTACGGGGTGTACCTCCAGCAAGACGGCAAAGGGTGCCGGAATAGGTATGGGGGCAGGTGCAGCCACCGGTGCGGCAATCGGCGCGGCCTTCGGTGCGCCCGGTATAGGTGCCGCCATCGGTGCAGGCGCCGGTAGTGTGGTAGGCGCTGTGACCAGCAAAATAATGCAAAAAAAAGAGAAGGACGAAGAAGAGAAAAAGGAAATAAAAAAGCAGCTTGATGACGTCGAGGCCAGAATGAAGCTTGGAACTCCCGCACAGACCGGCGAACCCGAAAAACCCCCTGAATAGCGAGACAAAAACCCACCCCGCAAGAAAAGGCGGAACCTGGCCTGCAACTCACAAACCCTTACGTCCTGAAAACGTCTTATTATTGCGGTTTTACCTTAAATATCAGGAAATAGTGCTGCCGTAAGAACGGGTGGTAACGGACCGTGTAGTAGCCCGCTTCTTCCGCAGCAATCTCCACGTCGTTCCGCGCTACCCTTTCATCCATGGGGGGGCCAAAATCCGATTCCCTATCTTTCCGCCAATCTATGATAACCAACATGCCACCGGGCTTTAGCGAACGGCTTATACTCTTTAAAAGCGCTGCCGGGTTCTCCACCTCATGGTAGACGTTCCCCATAAACGCCAGATCCAGCGAGCCCTCAGGGAAGCCGGGGTCATCGGGTTTGCCCAGCACTACCTTAATGTTCTCTATTCCCTCTTCTTTTATCTTTTCTGCCGTATAGTCCACCATCTCCTGCTGTATGTCCTCGGCGTAGACAATGCCGTTTTCTCCAACCCAGTCAGAAAAGTACAGGGCGAAGTACCCGGCGCCGGTACCTATGTCGGCCACAACATAGCCGTGCTCTATGTCCAGAAACTCCATAATCTGTTCGGGCTTCTGCCATTCCCTGGGTTCCTCAAGTTCCTCAATCCTCTCGGGAGGGAAAATCTTGCTCTTTTTCTTTACCTCAGCCTCTTGTGCATAGGCAATGAAAGTCATGCTTAACACAACCACACAGAAACACACGACATTAACGATAGACAGTACCTTCATCACCATTCCTCCCCAGGCCCAAGGCCCATTTCCCATATTATCTAAGAATTATCCGGCCAAAATGGGGTCCAAACTCGACCTTTACCCCTTCATAAACTACGTAATATATCAATATTTGCCATTTTTTAAAGACAAAAATAGTGAGAAAACCATAAAAAAAGGACACCGTTTCAGAAAATCCATCATAATTCACCACCTGCCAGAAACTCCGTCACATTAAGCAACAAACGGCCGTTATTCGCCTTATTCCAATTGTCATAAAGGCGGCGCCCCGGTGTGCTTGTAGTGCCGTCGTCAGCCGGTGAACTATCAGACAGGGCCGCAATCCTGCCCCCGCCCAGCCTGGAGGTGGCAAGTATTATGTTGAGTCCCGTCTGCCACGCCCTTCTTATGCTAAAATTTAATTTGCCTCGCTCTATCCCAATTTGCATGATTTTAGACCTCTTTTACCCACCTGAAATTTGTTGTCAGTATAATTACGAATCCTACACTAAAATAATTTATGTACACTTATTTTGATTGAGGTTACGTCAGCAATAGCGGTAATCTTGGTCAGAGTACAATTTGTTGGGTCTAAAGGACCTTAAGAAGCTGCCGTTGCGCCCCTTAGGAATTTTAAAGAGAGCCCGACAACACCCGAATCCCCTACAATCTCACGATAGGTCTTGGTGCCTGAGAGGAAGTCTGTCAATACGTTTAACAGGACCCTGTCTTTAGCCGCGACCCTGAGCGCGCCGGGCATCGTACCGTATTTCTCCCCAAGTATGGTCATCTGCCTTACCGTACGGCCGTAGGGGAGGTCCTTTACTATGTGTGAAAAGGCTGTATAGTACTCTTTCAGGGCCCGGTGGGATATTCCAACCTTTAACATCACCTCTGCCGCCTTTATCCCGGTCTCGCAGGCGGAGTTGATACCGTTGCCTTTGTAGGCCCTGACAAGCCCGGAGGTGTCTCCTACCGTGACATACCTGTCTCCAAAACTGTTTTGCGCAGGCTCCAGAGGGATGGGCAACGGCCGGGACACCAGCTTCTCATCTTCCCTGACGACATCCGCCGGAACCAGTTCCCTTACCTCCGGCAGGGAGAGGAACCGTTCCAGGGAC
This sequence comes from Candidatus Bathyanammoxibius amoris, assembly GCA_024451685.1. Lineage (NCBI taxonomy): Bacteria > Pseudomonadati > Planctomycetota > Candidatus Brocadiia > Candidatus Brocadiales > Candidatus Bathyanammoxibiaceae > Candidatus Bathyanammoxibius > Candidatus Bathyanammoxibius amoris. Next base: position 158,355 of record JAMXCW010000002.1, read on the forward strand.
TCTTCAGTCACGGCAGGCCCTGCCACGTTAACGATAAGGTCGGTAAGTTTTGGGGTGACCACACCGAACTCTATGTCATCGAGGGTGGTAGGCAAGAACACATGTAAATAGTCCTCACATTCCTTTAAATACTCCGGGTCGGCGGGGATCTTGGTCACAACAGAGAACAGCGCCTTGGGAGTCACATAGGGTGTGGCCTGTTCCAGAAGGTTGGCTGTCTCTGCGTCCAGCCCAAAGGCGCCTACCAGGACGTCTCCCTTTGTCGCTCCCTTTGCCCCCTTCAGGTCACTTTCTACTGCAATACCGTCAGGATAGAATTTTATGTCCTTTACCCTCCCCGGGATAACCCTTACACCCAGCTCCTTGGCCTTGCCCAACAGGTAGCGGTCAATGGCCACGTTGTGTCCCACAAAGGAGAGTCTTCCTCCCAGATTAAGCTTGATCTTGGCATCGCCTGAGTGGAGATAATACCCGGCTACCTTCCTCTGGATGGCCTCACAGGGAAAGGTTACTCCCAAGACCTCTTCCAGGGTCTCCTTGAGGGGCGGGGACAGAACTCCTACCCTCTTAATACAGTCTTCGTTGAACTTCATTCCCTCATATATGATGACGTTTATGTCCCTGCCCAGCTTCTTGCCCATCATCTTCAGGGTGATGGCGCAACTTGAGCCGGCAGGGCCGCCCCCAATAATGATTGCAGTCTGACCGTCCTCCAGAGGACCCAGGGAGTGACTCACTCTTGCTACGTTTGGATGGTAGTTATCGGAAATGGACATGTTATTGCGATGTCCTTGCTGCAAACTCTCAGGAGGTAGGCTGTTAGCGGAATTAAATCTTAATTGTACAGAGCAAGTCATAAGCCCTGTTAGCAAGTTCGGTCATACGGGTATCATCATAGGCGCACCGCCGGCCCCTGGATAGAAACTACCACAACGCCAACCAGTAGGACGAAGAGTGTGGCCACATCTGTGGCGGAGAGTATCACAGCTTTTGTTCTGTTATTTACTAATATCACAGCACGACCCTTATTGGACAGGGAAGGTCATGCTTATACCTCCCTTTAGCTCTCCAAGCTTGTAGTTTTCCATGTAACTGCCAGTTATGTCTTTCCCGTCACCTGTGGGGCTGTTCGAGGGGTCGCCGTGACACTTTAGGCATTGCTCATTCATGTAGAGGGGGTGGAAGTAGCGGTAAACTATCTCCTTTGGCCTCTCGTCTACCCTGCTGTATTCTCCAAAACCTGCGTCAGCTCGAAGTCCCTGCCCCTTGAATTTACTGATTTGGACCTGCTCCCATTCATCAGCCAGGTTATCCGGGTTTCTGATGCCATACTCGTCTTTCCCTACATCAACGAACTTGATCCTAACTCCTGACCTTTTTGTAAAGTCCTTGCTAATGGTTATGGCGAAGTTGACGGGGTTAATGCCCTTGTAGCTGTAAGGTTCATCTTCGGGGACAGGCATGCCGAGTTTTGCATTGTGCGTGTCAATAACATCCATATTCTCGGCTATCAGAACGCTTGAAACGGTCAACATGTTTATAATATGTTTGGCTATTTTGTTGAAGTCATAAACCTGTGCAAAACAGTCTCCGACAGGAAATATTGTCAGAGTATACATTAACACTACAACTGCGATTTTCTGTAGGGATTTCATTTCCGTTCTCCCTCCTCTTCCTTGGCCAGCCATGTTTCATCCACAGGGAACGCAAGGCTTATGGCACCACGAAGTTCTCCCAGCTTGTAGTCTTCCATCTCAAAGCCAGTCAAGTCTTTACCGTCCCCAGTGGGGCTTGCTGCAGGGTCACCATGACATTTTAGGCAACGGTCCTCTATGTACAGGGGGTATATATAGCGGTAGACCATCTTGTTTAGCTCCGCACCGCCCACCAGCTCTATCTCTCCGTAGCCTACCCCCTTGGGGTATCTTACCTTAGAAAATTTCTCCAGTTGCTTGTTCTCCCACTTGTCCGGTTTATTGTACATATTCCTTGGGCCGCATTTACCCTTTCCATTCGAGACGAATTTTGTCGATATCCCAGTCATCCTGGCAAACTCTATCGCTATCAAGGTGGCAAATCCCTCGGGATTAATCCCCTTGTAGCTAGTGAGTTCACCTTCGGGGATTGGTTCTCCAACCTTTGCGTTGTGGGTATTTATCACCTCGAAGTTATCCGCAATAAAGTCTGTCGTCGCGTTCATCATGTTTACGATGGAGCTTGACACCCTTTCGTAGTCATATACTTGAGCCCTGCCGTCTTCGGCAAAGAAAAGGCTCAGTGCCGTGAAGGCTAATACGAACTTAATTTTCCTCACTGCATCTTTCATGGCATGTCCTCCGTCTGCCTTAATGAGTATTTTGCTGTGTGGCTTCCAAGACCATCCCAGCCGCCTTCTCCATGCCCTCTTGTGAATGCTGTTTTGAGCCCCGATTCTCCCGGCATCTTTCTTGCAATGTGGGTCTTGATACACCCCGGTCTTACTACAAAAAGCATCTTATAAAATACTAACGGACCACAAATAAATCCGTAGACTACTACTGTTCCCGTTTCTGAAAGAACTAATCTGCAGGAATCTCCAGGCTCATAGGTCCACCTTGGAGACTACCCGAACCCTCCAGCTTGGCATGCGCCTTTACCTCTCCGTTAGTAAGGATCTCTACTCTGGTGTCACGCTCCACCCTGACCTCCATCACCGTTTCTGACAAATTTACCCCGATGTTCGCAGGCTCCGTAGTTATCTCCATGCCACTCAAACGAATAAAGGGCAAAAACCAGAGCTTCATCTTAACCTCGGGCAGTTTTATCTTGATCCCGGGGAGGGTGATTGACACCTTTCCACCGGGGTTAATCTTTAGCTCCGTGGGCTGAATGTCTATTGCACTTTTCACATCCAATAAAGTAGTAGCGTCAGTTTCGCCCCTAAGTGGCATTGGCGGACCTCCTTTAATTTGCCTTACGCAGTTAGAGTAGGACCCTTACAAAAGTCCCACACAAAAGCTATCAACTCACCTGAACTTCCCACGCCTATACCTCCGCAGAGAAAACAAAAACCCATAAAAACAGGCCTTAAACCAGACGATACCTTTGAAGCACCCGGCACATACGATAACTGGTAAATACATCTATGTAAGAAAGAGAGAGCCCAACTCATACGGAGAGTATACATCTGGGACATTCTCCATATAAGGGAGGCCGCGTCGAGAACGGGGGCTCTCTCTTCAGTCGTCGGTCAGTGATCTATTTCTCCTCCAGGGCCTTGAGCCTTCTGAGCCTATTGGCCTCATCCTGGATACGAGCCAGTGAACCAATCATGTGCGACCAGCCATACCACCAGGAATAATCCTGCTGGGCATGGGCTGTACCCTTATAACCCTTGAGCTTGTACCAGAACCACATTTCCGCGTACTCCCTCTCTATGGCACTGGGAGTGCCGGGTCTGGTGATGAAGACACTATAGACCCCAAGAATGGGGCCTATTACAGGGACACGCCCCTCCAGATCCTTGAAGGCCTTGTAGACACCCATCCCTAACTTATCCGGGCCCAGGGCATCGGCCAGTACGTCTCCCATAGGGAAGACAGGCCTGTCTTTAGGAGCAGGGTTAAGCAGGCCCTCAGCAACGACCTGATCAAGTATCAGCTGGGCTTCGTCCTGCTTCTTGAAACACAGGAACATGTACTGATCCATGTTTTCCAGCCACAGTCGCGCAAAGCGGCTGCTGTGACACCTGCCGCACATCTCTATCCACAGCTCCCGCTTCTGGAGATTCTCCGGGGAATATACCTCCAGTTTCGCATCCAAAGGAGGGATATTAATCCCGTAGGGGTAGTCCTTGAGGCTGGACTTATACTCTACCTCCTTCGGGGGTACGGTGCCCATGCGCCAGATGCCCTTGCTAATGGGATTAATCGTCCATTTATTACCCCCCATATACATGTGGCAATACTGACAGGTGGGACTCTTATAGTCCTTTCCAGGGATGATGTCCCCCAGGGGCTTGTCCCAGGGCCAATGTTCACCCTCCAGCTCATAAATAGTGCCCATCTTAGAATGGCTGTAGGTCTCCCAATCGGGATGGTCAGGTCCCATGTGACAACTCATGCAGGCCTCCGGTCTCCTGCCCTCAGCGGCTGAGAAGCTGTGCCTGGTGTGGCATGTGTCACACCTGGCCATTTCCTCATGACACATGTCACAGCCTATCAGAGAGGCGCCTTCTCCCTGACGATATGACTCTATATACCAGGGCACCACCACGTTGGCCTCCCAGCTCTGGAGATGGCTGGGCCGACCGTACTTTCTCTCAGAGGCATACTCCTCTGCCTGCTTCAAGTGGCACTCACCACAGGCATTATCCACGGTGGGCATCTGCAGCACATCGTGGCTCTTGCCGTGGCAACCAGAACAGTCTACCTCTTTTATCTCCCGACCCAGGCGTTTTTCTATCTCCGCGGTCTTTGCGGCGAAATATTCATTCCTCTTGGGCTGGGCATGGGTGGAGGCCTTCCAGGAGTTGACTATCCCAGGTGTGATATCGGCGTGGCACTCCACACACTGATCGGGTTGAAATTTTTTCATCAACTCTGGAAACATCTTGATGTCTGGCCGTACGTAGTGTCTTAAAGGATTCATATACATGTAGAGAGGTATGGGCTTGTAGGCATCGGCAAAGGGACCATCCCCCTTTTCCAGGTACACTGCCTCTGCGAACATTTTCTGAAGCTCTGGTGTGGGATAGGCCCAGGACTTCTTGGCTACCTTCTCCTCAGGGGCCTTTTCGTCGGCGGCTCGGGCCTGACCCGGCCCTAGTAAAATAACTGCCGTGGCCAACGCTATGATAAATGGTAATCTCATAAACGCCTCCCTCCTTAACAAAGTTTCTACTACTGCTTAACCTCCCTGGGTACTGGAGGTCTTGGCCTGAAGGTTTCGTAGTCTCTTGTAACACTCTCGCTTGGGTTTTAAGGAATAGCTTCTCCTTCCTGCTGTGGGGACTTTTCATCCAGGGGCATGGCCTCCTGCCCCACAGCCTCCTGGGCTGGGGGGAAGGCCTCTCCTTCAACGATTACCAGTTTAGTTTCCCGGATGATCTCGTCTTCCGAGAAAGAAGTAGCTTCTCCTTCCTGCTGTGGGGACTTTTCATCCAGGGGCATGGCCTCCTGTCCCGCAGCCTCCTGGGCCGGGGGTGGGGCCTCTCCTTCAACGATTACCAGTTTAGTTTCCCGGATAATCTCGTCTTCCGAGAAAGAAGTAGCTTCTCCTTCCTGCTGTGGGGACTTTTCATCCAGGGGCACGGCCTCCTGTCCCACCGCCTCCTGGACCGGGGAGAAGGCCTCTCCTTCAACGATTACCAATTTAGTTTCCCGGATGATCTCATCTTCCGAGAGCGGGGATGTCCCGGCAGACCCCCCAAATACAGGCACCTGCACGCTAACAGGTATTACCTCTTCCTGAGAGGTTTCTTTCTGCGGTAAGGCCTGTGTCACCGGGCCTTCGGATTGAATCTTGGCGAGGGGTTCAGCCCTCAGCTCGTGGTGTCTGGCCATATGGCATTTACCGCAGACGTCATAGCTAAAACCTAGTTTGCTGAGCCTACCAGCCTCGTCCACCTTTCCCTGACTCATAAAATAGACGTAAAGCTGTCCGGGCCCGTGACAGGCCTCACAGGTGACACCTTCCTCTACATATTCGCCGGTCTCTTCATCGTACCCGGTGGTATGGCACTCGTAGCACTTCTTTCTGTACTCCTCATCACCTTGTATAAAGTCTTTTGCTTTTTTGACCCGTTCCATGGTGACAAACTTGTTGTCCTTCCAGCGGTCGATGTGCCAGGTGGTGAGGCCCTTGTGACACCTGACGCAGGCAGTGCTGCCCACGTAGACCGCCTTCTCGCCGGTTATGCTGTAATACTTGTAATCTGAGGCTTCCTGGCCCTCCTTGGGGGAAAGTTCGGCCAATCCCTTCCACAACTCCAGCACGGCATCAGCGGTGTCTATCCTGCCAATCATTTCTTTCCTGCTGGCATATAAGTGCTCATGGGCCCCCTCCAGTCGGAGGGATTCGCCCTGGCCACCGTGGCAGACCGTACAGCCGTAAATGTCGTAAGGTAAATAATCAAACGTCTTGGGGTGCAGTTCTTCTAATTTGTCCACATCTACATGACAGGTCATACACCTGTCCACCTTCTCTCCGTTTTCCCCATCCTTCCAACGTCCGCTGCCTTTAAGGAGTAACTGTTTTACCCCCACGGGGGGGTTTTTTAGGGCCGCAATCCTCTGTTTCAGCTTTTCTGCCATGACAGGATCCCCCCATTTAGGGTCGGACCACCTCTCCAGCTCGTGCTCTAGCCTGTCCACCTGTTCGGCATAAGCGACCTTCTGATAGCCCACCCACTCGGGGTAGACTTCCCTGACAACCCAGAGGACAAGCAGGCCCAGCAAGACCACTGATAAGACAACAAAAGGTATCCTCCACAACATTCCACTCTACCTCATATGTTAAACCAGGGGGTTACCAGTACGTATTTGACATTAAAGACGACCCTCAATAATATCTTTATGGGCACAAATAGCATGGCGGCAAATAGATTCATTGTAATGAAGTATCGTATAAGACCCAGTTTGAAGAAAAACTTAGGGAAGAGGATGGCCGGGAGTATAAGCATCAGAGCACCGTAACATACCAAAAAGGCTATGCCCGCAGGAAGGGGGAAACTGCCCAGCGCCTGCTCCATGGGTTTGATAACATCCCAGCTTTCCCCCGGCCAATAAAAGTTCCAGAATGGGCCCCGGAAATACTGACCCACTATCACCAAGACAAACCACATAGTAAAGCCCCCAATGAAACAGGCCGAGGCAAACTTTCTCGTCCTCACGTTATAGCGGCCCACCCCCTTTATGGGGTCAGGGTCGATGTAGGGTATGAGAGCCAGGCCAACAAGGATGACAGTAGGCAGTACCACTCCTGCCATCCAGGGGTCAAAATACACCAGCAGTTCCTGCAGGCCCACGAAATACCAGGGTGCCTTGGCCAACTTGGGGGTCTCATTAGGATTGGCCAGCTCCTCCAGAGGGGCATTTTGTAGCAGGCTCCAGGCCACGACCACTATGGAGGCCGCCAGCACGGCTATGAGTTCCCTCTTTACCAGGTGGGGCCAGGTGTCTACCTTTTCTTCTTTCGGATAGACATCACGCTGCCTGAGCAGGAGGTCCTCTCTTACCACGGTGATGAGTCTAATCTTTTCTTTGTTTTCTGTTTTCTCTACCATTTGTCTAATACACTATAAAGGCCTGGAAATGCCTCCGGACTTTCTGATTCTCCAGAAGTGAACGGCCATTAATCCCACTGCGACCCCTGGCAGGCCCACACAGTGGGCAAAGTAAAAGCGAATCAGGGTGGGCTGATCTATTGCGGTGCCGCCCAATATAATAAAATGGATATCCTGTTCAGGGCCAAGGATGCTAAAAGGGCCTTTAGCGCCCAAGACGGGGGTGTTTTCCCCCATTGTAGCTCCTACTGTCACTGCCCAGAAAGACAACTGGTCCCAGGGCAGTAAATAGCCCGAAAAACTAAGCAATAAGGTTATCACAAGCAGGCCCACCCCGATGACCCAGTTAAACTCTCTAGGTGGTTTATAAGAGCTGGTCAAAAATACCCTTAGCATGTGCAGAGGCACAATGAGGACCATCAGGTGAGCTGCCCAGCGGTGGAGGTTCCTCTGAAAGGAGCCGAAGGGTACTATATAGTCTATGTCCTTCATGCTGGAATAGGCCTTATCCACATGGGGCACATAATAAAGCATCAGAAACGCGCCGGTTATGGCCGTGACTATAAAGAAGAAGAGAGCGAACCCACCCAGGCAGAAGGTGTAAGTAAACTTTATGCCGTCCTTGCTCACCCGGGCTGGTTGGATATGAAGGACAAAATTCGATATCACACGGAAGACCCGGTGGAGGTGACTATCAGAAGTCCCGGTCCTGAATACAGACCTCCACATCTGGGTGAATATATTCATCTCTCTCCTCTTAAAAAGAATCGCTAGGCACGCAGGAAGTAGTCTATATTCACTTTCTTGCCCTCATCAACCTCCAACCGTCCATCTTTGGCCACGGTAATCTCCAGGCGCTCCAAGGGTTTGGGGGCCGGGCCAGCAAAGTTTACCCCGTTCTTGTAAAAACGGCTGCCATGGCAGGGGCATTTGAAGATCTGCTGGCCTTCATACCATACCGGCTGGCAACCTAGATGGGTACATATGGCCAGGAGGGCATAAAAGCCCTTATCTCCCCGTATTATCCAGACCTTTCGGCCGGTCACCAGGTTCACCGAGCCCTTTGCGTACTGCTCAGGCCTCTTGGCCTTAAAAATCTTAGAGGGCTCGTAAGTGGCCCTGGGGTAGAGGAACCGTACCAGCGTTGCCCCTGTAACACTGAGTATGACAAGAAGTAGCCCCCAGCCACTCCACCAGAGCGCAGTCCACATAGCCTGTCGTCTGGCGGGCTTCTTAACCCCCGTGGGTATAGCTTCCTCTGCATTTGTCTTAGACTTAACCATCACATACAACCTCTCTACAAGATTTCCTCAAATTTCACCATTGAGATGGCATCAACGGGACAGCGATAGCTACACAGTCCGCAGTGGATGCAAAGCTCCTCATCCTGTGTCAGCCCTACCCAGGGCCCATCACCTCCCGCACCATCCCATAGGGAAAACTCCTTCACCACTGACCCATCCAGATAGGCCATAGCGAGAGCCCTGGTGGGGCAGACGTCCACACAACCTCCGCAGAGGATACACTGCATCTCCTGCCTTTGCCCTATTACCGGGCTGACATTGCAGTTCAAGCACCGCCCGGCCTGGTCCTGGGCCTCGTACTCTGAGTAAGGTATCTCTGAGGCCTCCCATCCCTTGAGCCTTTCTTCGGGAGGCCGCAGGGTAGGATACTGCTTTGTCAGGGAGAGTCCGTAGTAGAACCTCTCAAATCTCCAGGTAATGGGTATTGCCTCCATGTGCTCCTGTTTGCTCAGCCCCAGGGAGCCAACGCCTCCCAGATATTCATGCATGGACTGGGCGGCCAGCTGACCCGAAGCTACTGCATTTATTACCAGACCCGGGCCCAGGATGTCGCCGCAGGCATAGACTCCGGGCTTGGAGGTGGCCAGGGTAACGGGGTCTACCTTTAGCATCTTCCTCTGGTTTAGCTCAAAACCCTGACTGCCGTCCAGGAAACTCATATCAGGGGCCTGACCCACAGCCAGGAGGATGTTGTCGCATTCTATGATGCGTTCTGTACCCGGGACAAAGGTTGGGTTAAACCGGCCCTCTGAGTCATAAACATCGATTACATTTATCACCTCCAGACCCGCGACCCGGCCATCCTGACCCACCACCACCCTCTTGGGGCCCCAGGAGGTGTTCATGATGATTCCTTCCTCACTAGCATCCACAACGTCGCCTATCCAGGCAGGCATCTCCTCCTTGAGGTTATCAGGTCTACAGCCCTTCATGGCCTCCAGGCATACAAGGTGCACCTCGCTGGTGGAGTCAATTCTCATTGCCGCCCTGGCTACATCGGTAGCCACGCATCCCCCTCCTATTACTACTACCTTCTCACCCAGAGTAAACTTTCGGTCAGTTGCTATGTCCCCTACGTCCATCAGGAAGTCCAACCCTGATAAAACCCCTGGCGTCTCCACTCCCGGGACGGGTACACCCCTCCCCTTCTGGAGACCCACCGCGATAAGAACTGCGCCAAACTCCTCCTTGAGCTGGTCAAGGCTGAAGTCCTTTCCGCAGGCCTGATTAAGTTTCAGCTTTATGGGCAAAGAGAGTATGGACTCCACGTCCTTCCTCACTGCCTCTCTATCCAATCTGAAGAAGGGTAGCGCATTGGCAGGCATACCACCAGGATTACTGCCGGCCTCATAGAGCGTTACCTCGTAACCCATGAGTATCAGGTCATGGGCGGCCGAAAGGCCGGCGGGCCCCGCACCAATTATCGCCATCCGAGCCGGGACGAGCTTGGGAGACTCCCTCTTCACCACTGCAGGCTTCACCTTTCCCATCTTCTGCCTTATCCAACGATAAACCTCCCCAGTACTCAGGTGGTTGTTTTTTACGGCAAAATCCTTCAGGCCCCTTATGCTTACCGCCTCGTCCACCTTGCCCCTCTGGCAGGCCGACTCACAGGGCGCACCACAGACCTTAGCGCAGACGGCAACAAAGGGATTATTCCTCCTGGCAATCAGATAGGCCTCCTGGTACCTACCTTCATCAATGGCCATCACGTAGCCCCTTGCATTGGTGCCAGACGGACAGGTGCGGCGACAGGGCACATTCTCACGAAACCATTCCTTGTCCACAGAAGTGGCTACCGGTGTGTCAGTCAGCACAGATTGCCGTGCGGCCTCCAGATGCCTGGCCCTCATCTGGGAGAGCTCATCTAGAGATATTGAGAAGTCGCGCTCCTTGAAGCTTATTGTTATAGAATTAGCAGACTCTCCGCTCATATCTTTCCTCTATTAGAAAAAAGAGACTGTTACCATCCACCATCTTTAGAGAAAGATCAGGACACGCTACTTTGCAGGATGGGGTAGACGTTGAAGGACCGGCGGCTACTGCCATACCGCTGGCAATGCCGGATTGCTGAAGGTAGCTTCGCCTACTAGTCCTCATTATCCTTCCTGCTATTTTAAGGTGAGGTTTTTGTTACAATCTTACCGGCCATACTGTGTGGCAAGCTTATTTGTGCGTGCCACCAGCTTCGCCTCCCCAGAGGCTACATGTGCTCTATGCCTCCGGGTGGACATGGACCGACCCGGTATCTTACATGCACACCGCTTCAACTCCTTAAACCCGAACCGTACACGCTTTACTACTATGCGCCGTTTCGACGGGCCTAGAACTTTACAGAAGCGGCGTCCTTAAGAATCTCCTTGTCCAGAGACAGGTCCGCCACCAGACGTTTAAGACGGGTGTTCTCATACTCAAGCTCCTTCAGACGCTTGCCCTGATCTACCTTCAGGCCACCGTATTCCCTGCGCCACCGGTAATACGTTTGCTCCGCGATTCCGAGCTTGCGTGCAATATGTCCAACCGTCTTTCCCTGAGATAGCTCCATCTTTGCTTCTTCAAGTCTGTGGATTATCTGGTCTACTGTATATCTCTTGCGACTCACAACTCCCCACTTCTTCTGATCCAATTTAACTCCAAAGACTGACATTAAAACTGGACCGATTTAAAGGAGGCAGATCGCTACCATACCGCAGGCAATGCCGAACTGCTGAAGGTAGCTTCGCCTACTAGCCCTCATTATCACTCCTGCCATTTTAAGGTGAGGTTCTTGTTATGATCTTGAAATTAGTGTTACAGAGTTAGCACAGGCCCTTTGTCTATATCTTCCTTGTTAGAAAATGAGACTGTTACCATTTCACTATCTTTGAGAAGGTTAGAACATGTTAGTTTAAAGTTAGAATACGTTACTTTGTGGGAGGGGGTAGGCGTAGACGTTGAAAAACCACGGGTTACTGCCATACCACAGGCAATACCAGACCATCGAAGGTAGCTTCGCCTACTAGCCCTCATTATCATTCCTGCCATTTTAAGGTGTTTTTGTCGTGATATACCGTAAAACAGCCTAGTTTTACGACAATCAGCGGCAGTTATACACCATTTGTCGTAACAACCAACATGTGATATGTCGGTGAGATTTTATCGCAACTATACCACACAAAAAGGTGTTTGCAAGAACTTTTTAAGAAAATTTTAGGGAGGGGAAACTTGCTTACCAACTTAAAGAGGATCGTAATAGTAGCCCTCTTTGTTATCAATTTATGTTCGAATAACTTATTCTAATCAAACAGTAACATAGTACGATGCAGGATAACAACCCAATGCGTACGGCAATCAGGCACTGCTAAGACTTTGAATTGGCCATTAATCGGGCTTTGCCGATATAAGCCGTGTCAATGGCAAACCTCAAACCTGCGCTCGTACAAAATTCTGTCAGCAGTTTTATCCATAAGTTCATTCCCACATGTCAGACACTCTCTGCTGGACATACAAATCTTGTATATGTAATTGAAAGCTTGCGAGATTAAATATGGGGCCACAAAAACATGTAGTTGAAATAAAACGGGAATCTAAGATTACTATATTTTTCTCCTACCCGGCTTTTTTTTGACAAACACTTTTTTGTGGTAAACTTCTGACCAGTTTGATAACCTCTTGCTTATGGCCTTTAAGAGATAGGCGCATAGATGGGCAATGGAAGGCCTGATGGTGTGCCGCCAATCCTTGGCACACTTATTTTTGTGTTCTCTGCACTGAGCTTCTTAACTCACCGGCAGGTGTGAGGTGCGACGATGCAGGACCGGACAGGGCCTGGTAGATATTTGACCCTTTTCACAATAACGGCAATTATCCTGTTTTGCCTTCAGGATGCCCAGGCACAGGATGCACAGAAGTCTTTCAACACCGGAAAAGCCCTACTCAAGCAGCGAAGGTATGAGGATGCACTTATCCACTTTAACAAGACGCTGGAGATTGAACCAGGGTTTGCCACAGCATGGAACGAAAAAGGCACGGTCTTTCTCAAATTGGGCAGGTACTGGGAGGCGATTGAATGCTTTGACAAGGCACTGAAGATTAACCTAAGCTACGCCGAGGCATGGCATAACAAGGGCAAGGGCTTTGACAACTTGGGCAGGTATCAGAGGGGCATTAAATGCTACAATAAGGCATTGAAGATTAACCCACGCTACGCCGAGGCATGGTACAGCAAGGGAGCGTCCCTGTTCGCGCTGGGCTACAAGAACGGCGCAACCCAGTACGCGGCACGCTTGTATCAGGAGGCCTTTGAATGTAGCGACAAGGCGCTGGAGATGGACCCAAAGCTTGCCGAGGGATGGCTCAACAGGGGCTTTGCCGGCGTCGAACTAGGCAGCTATAAAGAAGGCATTGGAGGCGACAACAAGGCACTTAAGACTGATCCAAGGTACGCCGAGGCATGGTACGGCCAGTGCATGGAGCTGGGTAGCCAGGGCAGTTATCAGGATGCCATTGACTACTACGACAAGGCACTGGAGATAAACCCAAAGGACGCTGGAGCATGGTATAAAAAGGGCGTGGCACTAGGTAACCTGCGCAGGTATCAAGAAGCTATTGAATGCTATGACAAAATACTGGAGATTGACCCAAAGAATACATACGCGTGGAGCAATAAGGGCTGGGTCCTGGCCAGGATGGGCAGACCGCCTGAAAAAGAATTTGCCTGCTACGAAAAAGCATTAGAGATAGACCCAAAGCATGTCCCTGCGTGGAGCACAAACGGCGCACCCCTGTCAGAACTGCCTCGATATATAGAGGTAGAAAAGGCCGCCATGGGTGTGAAGAGATAGAGAATCCATCAGAATTCACCACCTGCCAGAAACTCCGTCACATTAAGCAACAAACGGCCGTTATTCGCCTTATTCCAATTGTCATAAAGGCGGCGCCCCGGTGTGCTTGTGGTGCCGTCGTCAGCCGGTGAACTGTCGGACAGGGCCGCAATCCTGCCCCCGCCCAGCCTGGAGGTGGCAAGTATTATGTTGAGTTCCGTCTGCCGCGCCCCTTTTAACCATATATGTCCTCTCGCGGCGGGGCTTGCCGGGGATTTCACTATACTGATTGTCCCAAAACCATGAAGATATATCATCTCTACCACACCAAAGGGGCCGCGCAGGACCGCCACGTCATCAGGACTGAAATTGGCGGTGTAATGGCCGCCCCTTGTCCACGAATTAATCTCATTCCCGGTCTGGAAGTGTATCCCGGTGTGCGACTGAAGCTTATTAAAGATGCCGGTAGAGTCTATACCGTCGTTGTTCCTGTCGGAATTGAAGTGGTCCGCAATGAGAAATAGCCCGCCCCCGTTTTTCACAAACGAGATGACGGCGGCCCGCTCGGATACGGCGAGGTCACTGTTGGGCTCGCACAATATCAGCACGTCGTACCCCGAGAGGTCTTGCGGGTTTTCCGGGTTACCGTAGCTTAGCGGCTCTTTCGTGCTCTCCACCCCGTACCTGCCGGTCTTATAAAGTTCATAGGCCCACGAGGATATCCCGCCCGACCAGTCCCCGGGCGAAGAGGGGTCCGTGGGTTTCGGCACCGACATGTCGTCGTCAATTATCCAGTCGGCATGCCTGCCGGAACTCTGTGCGTGGCCGGCATCAAACAGTACCCTGTAATACTTCCCGCCCGCGCCTGCCGTCATACATACAGGCAGGCAAACGACAATAATTAGTAGAAATATTCGCAGGAATTTCTTGGCAGACATTTGGTATAATTATCTTCCTGGCAACCGGGTTTATCTTAGGGAAAGGCTTTGCTTTGAACGGCAACGTCCTGTCACGATAACCAGGCGGAGAACACCTTTCCCGTATTAACCGTTATATTAGCCGTATTCCGGGCATTTTTCAAAGCATAACCCATTATCATCGTACCCGGCTTCAACATTTCCAGAAGGTTTTTTCTCAAACACAAAGGGGGGGGGTTCATGAAGAGATCGTTAGGCTCAAAGGCGCTTATCCATCCAACACCCGTGTGGTGCGTTGGGTCTTATGATCGGGAGGGCAGGCCAAACGTCGCGACCATCGCCTGGGGCGGTATCTGCAGCTCCAAGCCGCCATCCGTAACCGTTTCGCTGCGCAAGGCCACTTACACCTACGGCAATATCATGGAACGGAAGGCATACACGGTCAGCGTGCCGTCAGAAAGGTTTGCCAGAGAGGCGGACTATTTCGGCATAGTTTCGGGCAAGACGGCGGACAAGTTTGCGGCAACCGGCCTGACCCCCGTAAAAAGCGAAATAGTGAACGCGCCCTACGTCGGGGAATTTCCGCTTATACTGGAGTGCAGTGTCACGAACGTCGTTGAGGTCGGCCTCCACACCCAGTTTATCGGGGAGGTCATGGACGTCAAGGCCGACGAGGATATACTGGATGAAAACGGGTTACCGGACCTTAAAAAGCTCTGCCCGGTCATCTTTACCCCTGAATCACGTTACTACTACGGAATCGGCGAACTGATAGGCAAGGCATTTTCCATCGGCCGGGAGATTAAGTGACACGTACTGGCAAGCAATTTTTCGGTCATGCGGCTGCCGCGTCTTTTTATGCACGGCCGGCTCACTAGCTCGAATTGACGCGCCGCCTGGCCATTATGGCCGCGCCCAGGGCGCCGACTATCTGGGGTTCGTCCGGCAGGTTAACGCTCCTGGGCGAGAACTCCTCTCTAAGTTTCTCGCACACACCCGCGTTTTTCATCACGCCGCCGGTCAGCGTAATCTCCTCCTCTATGGGCACCCTCTGCACCAAGCTCAAGACCTTACGGGTAATGGCCGTGTGGAGGCCGCTTATTATGTCCTCCTTGGGGAGTTTCTGATGTATCAGGCTGATAACCTCGGACTCGGCGAATACGGTACACATGCTGCTTATAGAGACCTCCCGCGACGACTTCCGCGATAGCGCCCCCAGGTCCTGTATGTCAACGTCCAGCACCCCTGCCATAACCTCAAGAAACCTGCCCGTACCGGCCGCGCACTTGTCGTTCATGATAAAGTCCACTACACGGGCATCTCCGTTACCTTTACCCACTATGGCAATGGCCTTCGAGTCCTGACCGCCAATGTCTATTATAGTCCTTGTACGGGGAAAGAGGTGGTGGGCGCCGAGCGCGTGACAGGTAATCTCCGTAACGGATTTATGGGCAAAAGGCACGTTGTTCCGCCCGTAGCCGGTCGCTATTATGGAGTCTATGTCCTCGAGCCTGAGGTGCGCCTGTTCCAGGGCCATGTCCAGGGCCTCCCGCGCCGTCTTCTCCACATCGACCTGGGACTCCATAATGGAGAAACCCAGTATCTCACCGTCGTTTTCCCCCATAACCACTACCTCGGTAGAAACCGAGCCTATGTCAATCCCTGCCGTAATCATTCCTAAATATTTCTTTCTCCTGTAAGACTAGACATACCTAAAGGTTCGTTTCAAAATCTTCTTCTCTCCCCTTATTTGCCTTTCTTCTCCGTCAGTATCTCGATAAAGGCGTCGAGACGGGTCCGCACCTGCTCCCTGGAATAGTTCCTCTTGTCTACGCACTCAAGGTCCAATATAAAAAACGGGACGTCTACCTCCCTGCGGAGGCCCTCCTTTACCAGTTGCGAGAGGCTGTTAAAGTGCCTGCAGCCCCACGGGGCCATCCATATGACCCCGTCTATCTCGTAGTCCCTCACCATCCTGGCAACCCAGTGGGTCATCCGCTCGCACGGGCCTATGGCCGGGTTCGCAAGCAGCTTCTCGGCCAGTGACCGGAAGGGCTTCTGCGGGTCCATCTCGTCCCACGTTATCAGGTTTACGCTTTCGAAGGCCACCACCGCCCTGTGGTCAAGTTCAAGATAGTTAAACACCTCGTCATTATAGTACGGTCTCAGGTGACACCACAGGAGTCTTAGCTGCTCGTCTTCCACTGCCGCTACACCCCTGTCAATACGTTCCTCCAACTCCTCGCATAACAGCCTTGATATCCTCACCAGTTCCCTTGAACCCCAGAGCTGTGATATGGAGCCGATATGGTCTATGGCCTCGCAGCCCAGCATGGGGCTGGGCGTGTGCTTCCTCAGTTCCATGGCCCGCCTGAAATAACGGCATGCCTCGTTAGAGTTCTCTATTACCTCCGACATCTTATCCCGGTCAAACTTCTTATCCGTTACGCGGGCAAGCTCCGCGGTCATCTCTTCAAGCTGCTCCGCCAGCATGTCACGAGACCACTCCTCATCAACCATATACGGAACATGCAGATAAAAGTGCGGCTTCTTATATTCCTCGGCGAATATGTCGAATATCTTGGGGTCGCCGTCGCAGTAGTACGCGGTTGATACCAGCGCATCGGGCCGCGGCAGTATATCCTTGAACGACGCCCCCATTACCCCCCTGAGAAACGTGCATGAATCCCTGGACAGCCCATGATTCTCGGAGGCGTCGAGTATCTCCGGGCAGATGCCCACGGCCGAGGCGGTGGCGCTGAAGCTCTCTATAAACAACGGGATGGCGCCGAGGGCATATATGATCTCGGACGGCACAAACGTGCTCTTCCATATGACGGTTGAGGTGTCCCTGAAGCTCTCCATCAGCAGTTTGAACATCGCCCGCTCCCTGGCCCGAGAGCTTTTCAGGGGAGAATAGCTGCGCGACCTCCTCATTCGCTTCTGGAACTGGAGGCTGAAATACTGACGCTGCTTCTGTCTATCGGTCTCTACTACCGCCATTACATATACCCTAGTCCCTTCGCACACGGTTTATGGGTGCCGCGGGGCTTAAGCCCTTTGACACCATAAAAACAGCATCTCAACTAAGCATTTCTATAAACGCCTGCACACGGGTCTCTATCTGGCCGAGACTGGTCCAGAAATTCTCGGCTTCAATGAACAAGACCGGGTAGCCCGCCTTCTGAAATTTGTCCCTGATGTGGGGATATTCAAAGAGGTATATGTCGTCAAATTTCAGGGTAAAATACACGACCCCATCTACCCGGAAGTCCTCAGCCGTCCGCAACAGGTAGTCCCATCTGGACTCCGTGTCCACCATCCTTGCCGTGGGTATGGTCAGATACCTCTCTGCAAGGGCGTCGAGGGGTTGCCGGCGAGAATCCTCGTCCACCAGGGTTGAGAAATACTGCATCCCCGTACAGAGGTCCTCACACACCACCCTTGCGCCCAGTCTCTCCATAAGTGAGCTAAGTTCAGGCGAACTCATGAAGCTCCCCGTCAGCATTATCCTGGGGCCGTCTGCTACGCTCCCCTTCGCGCCTTTAAGCTCTTCCAGGTATCCTCTGAGTGCATCGTTAACCACGTGCTTGTCGTGGGTCTGGCTCCACCTGACCACCTCAAAGAACCTTTTGGCGGAGAACGGTGGTGCACTCTCTTTTCTCATGTCACTCAGCCTCCTGAAGAGGAGCCGGGTCTCATTACACAGCCTGATAGCGCTGCGCAGGTTCTCCTCCGAGATTTTTACGGCAAACGCCCGTTCCATATCCCTTACCAGGGTGGAGAGGGCCAGCCGAAACGCCTTCAGCCTGAGCGCGTCGGCGCCTTTGGGGACGTCGAGGAAAAAAACCTCCATCGAGTCCACCCCCAGCCTCCACGCGTCATAAAGCCGGCGGTGGGCATCGCTCACATTGGCCACAACCACACCATCAAGAAATTTATAGCTCCCGTCCAGGGCCCCCTCAAGGCTGTCGAGCACGTGGGGGTCAAAGGTCTTGGGGAGGTACGCGTTGGCCAGTTTGGCGGGTTTGCCGGTGCCGTAGATGCGGAAAGGCACCCTGCCGCCCGCCGCGATGATTATCTCCTCCGGCACGTAGACGGAGAGATATCCTACCGCACCCTCTATATCCTGTGAAGAACGCCGTTCTTCATCTAACGCAATATCCGAAAGCATTTCCATGGGGTGCCTATACTATCACAGCCTTAGCCTGACAGTCAAACATTCTGGGAGATGGCTCTGGCCGACGATGTAGCTGAGACCGATAAACTTCTAAGGAAACCCGTTATCACGGACGGATATTGCGTGATACTGTAACGGTTAACAGCCTGCTGTCAGAGGATGTCTTGCAGGCTGATATTGTCGTGCAGATAGGTGGCAATGCCCCCTGAGGTGGGGCTGTGTATGTATGGGATACTGGCGATGACCGGTACGCCTGAGAGCTTTTCTATCTCTATCTTATTGGTCTCTTCCAGCAGTGTACCACCGCCTATCTTTGTGTTGTTGAATATAACGCCCTTTATCTTCAATCCTCGCGACCTGGCGACCTCTATCGTAAGCAAGGTATGGTTTATGGTCCCAAGGGTGGGTCTGGAAACGATTATCAGGGGCAGCTTCATCTTGCGTGCCATGTCAGCCACATACAGGTCGTCCGTTATGGGAACGAGCAGCCCTCCTATTCCTTCCACCACGAGATGATTATATTTTTTACTAAGTGTTTTGAACGCCGACCAGATGGTCTTCCAGTCGACCTGCAGCCTGTCCACCCTGGAGGCCACGACGGGCGCCATCATCGAGGGGAGGCATATGGGGTTAATCAGTGAATATTCATCTCTCGAGTGGGCGGCCTCCTTCATCATTATTGCATCGTCCGAGACCAGCATGTCGGACTTCCGGCTGCCGCCCGTGGCAACAGGTTTCATCACACCCACCTTTAGGCCAGAGCCATGCAGGAGGCATGCTATACCCGCCGCCACCAGTGTCTTTCCCACACCGGTATCCGTACCCGTAACAAAGATACCTTTTCCCTTAAGGACGTTTTGTTTCAAGGTATTTGGGGAAAAATTTGAGGTGGAATAAAAGCCACTGCGAGCCCTCTAACCGGCTAACTATCGGACTCTGCTTCCTTGTATTTAGTCTTCTCCATCTCCAGGGTCTTATGCCTTACGTCGCGGCCCTGTACCATATAGATAACGTCTTCGGCGATGTTTGTCGCATGGTCGCCAATGCGCTCAAGGTTCCTGGATATAAGGATAAGCGAGATGGCCCTGTCGATGGTGCCCGGGTCTTTAATCATGTATTTAAGGAGTTCCATAAATATCTTGTCCTTCAATTCGTCCACCTTGTCGTCCTCGTCAAGGACCCTCTGCGCAAGGGCTACGTCCTTGTTGACGAATGACTTTATGCTCTCACAGACCATCCACTCGGCCATATCTGCCATGATGGGTATGTCTACGTGTGCTTTAAGTTCAGATTTTGCCAGGACAAAGTGGGTGCTCTCGCACATGTTTACCGTCAGGTCCGCAATCCTCTCGAGTTCGCTGTTTATCTTTATAACCGTAGCAAGAAGCCTGAGGTCTGTTGCCATGGGCTGGTGAAGGGCCAGAAGCTTCATGGCGGTTTCATCTATCCCTATGTGGAGGCGGTTTATCTCGTCTTCCATCCTGAAGACGTCTTTTGCCGTGGATTCGTCCCTCTCCGCCAAACCCTTTGCCGCGTAGTTAATCATCTTCTGGGTCACCGAACCCATCTTGAGGACTTTTTCCTTCAAACTCGCGAGTTCTTCGTCGAAATGCCTTTCCATCGCCACCTCTAACCAAATCTGCCAGTTATATAATCTTCAGTGAGTTTTTCTTTCGGCACGGTAAAGAGCTGGGAACTGTCTCCGAATTCTACCAGCTCCCCCATGAGCATAAAGCCCGCGTAATCCGAAATCCTTGCAGCCTGTTGCATGTTGTGAGTAACCATTATGACAGTATATTTTTTCTTCAGCTCCAATACAAGTTCTTCAATCTTTGCCGTAGCGATCGGGTCCAGAGCCGAGCACGGTTCGTCCATGAGGATAACCTCCGGGCCCACCGCGAGGGCCCTTGCGATGCACAACCTCTGTTGCTGGCCGCCTGAGAGCGCCAGGGCACTCTCGCGAAGGCGGTCTTTCACCTCATCCCAGAGGGCGGCCCGCCTCAAGCTCTTTTCAACCAGCTCATTTAACGTCTTCTTACTATATTTATTATGAAGCCTCAGACCAAAGGCAACGTTGTCGTAGATAGACTTGGGAAACGGATTGGGTTTCTGGAACACCATGCCTATGAGCCGGCGCAATTCTACCACGTCTACGTCCCTGTCGTACACGTTTTTTCCTTTGAACAGGATCCTGCCCTCAACCTTCATTTTGCTGCTTATTTCATTTACGCGGTTTATGGACTTTATGAGGGTGGACTTGCCGCAGCCGGAAGGCCCGATTATGGCGGTTATCTTGTTCTTATAGAAGGGCAACGTTACCTTTTTTACGGCAATCGCGGTGCCGTAATAAACGTTGAGGTCTACCGCTTCAACCTCCCTGTTGTTCAGCTCTTTCGGCATGGCAATAATTCCCTTTTGTCCTGAAGGGGTTTTGTCCCTGACTATTCTATTGTTATTAATTCCTTTTGCAAGGGCCGTTGCGTTTTGAACCGGTGTCATTATCCCGTTGAACCTCCCTTTAAAGGCACCTTCGGCAGTATTTCAAGGGTATTCCAAAAAAGGTTCTTAGCGCCTGGTTTCATTAGAATAGCTTCTTCTGGTATTTATTACGCAGCCAGATGGCCACTCCGTTCATGAACAGCAGGACGACAAGCAGGACGATGCTGCCCGCCGCGGCGTTTATGGCGAAGGCCTTCTGCGGGCGTGAGACCCAGTTAAATATCTGTATCGGCAGTGCGGAGAAGGGAGAAAGAGGCCCGTCCGGCAGGAACGCCACATAGGCCAGTACACCAATGGCAATCAGGGGCGCGGCCTCGCCAATCGCCCTGGAGAGCGCTAGAATCGTGCCCGTTAATATCCCCGGAAATGCCAGCGGCAGGACATGGTGCCTAATGGTCTCCCAGCGCGTGGCACCCACCGCAAACGACGCCTCACGGATGGATATGGGAATGGTCCGTATGGCCTCACGGCTGGTTATGATTATCATTGGTAACACCAGGAGCGCAAGTGTGCACGCGCCCGCAAGAAGGCTTTGCCCCATATGCATAAAACGGACAAATATCTCCAGGCCTAAAAGGCCGTAAATGATGGACGGCACACCGGCAAGGTTGGCGATGTTTACCTCGATTACCTTGTTGAGCCAGTTGTTGCCGGCGTACTCCTCAAGATATATCGCCGCACCCACACCTAAAGGAAATGCGATAACACCCGTCAGGAATACCAGATAGACGCTCCCCACCAGGGCCGGGAGGATGCCCGCCATCTCCGGCTTGCGCGACGGATAGTGCGAAAGGAAGGTCCAGTTCAGGCGTTGCACTCCATCCATAAATATGTCCACCAGCAGGAGTATCAGCACCGAGATGGTTATAACCAGCGCAGCGATGGCCACCGCCTGAAAGACAACGTTGCCCCATCGGCGTTTGGGCCCCCTCGCGCCCAGACGGGCTTGCCTCAGCGGACGCCCCTTTACCAGTGTTTGCGGCGCCATCAGCTATACACCTCTCTGTACCTCTCACGCAGCCACTGGCTTATAACGTTAAGAACAAAGGTACTCAGAAAAAGCATCATGCCCACGACGAAGATGGTCTTGTATCCTATGGTCCCGTGGGGGGTGTCCCCCAGACTCACCTGAACGATGTAGGCGGTCATCGTCTCGACAGGCTCGATGGGATTAATCGTAAGGCGGGGCTGCAGGCCCGCGGCGATGGCAACAATCATGGTCTCGCCTAACGCCCTTGATACGCCCAATATAAACGAGGCGGTGATACCGGAGAAGGCCGCCGGCACCACGGTCCGTAACGATACCTGAAGTTTTGTGCCCCCCAGCGCGTACGCCCCCTCCCTGAGGCTCTGGGGCACGGCGTACATCGCGTCCTCGCTGAGCGAGGAGATTATGGGGAGTATCATAATCCCCATGACTATCCCGGGGCTCAGGGCATTGAAACCAGCCATGCCCGGTATGATTTTCTGCAAGAGGGGCGTGACAAACAACAGGGCAAAGTAGCCGTACACCACGGTGGGGATACCCGCAAGTATCTCAAGCATGGGCTTTACCACCTTCCTTACACCGGTGGGGGCGTATTCGCTCAGATAGACCGCGCATAACAACCCAACAGGCAGGGCTACAATCATCGCGATTACGGTCACCAGTAACGTCCCGACAAAGAGCGGCCATATGCCGAAATGCTTGCTCGCGAAGAGCGGCGTCCACTTCGTATCGCCGAAGAATTGCATAAACGAGACCTCGCGGAAGAACTCAACCGTCTCGTACATCAATATTCCTAATATGGCAAATGTGGTGAATATAGACAGGATACCGCAGGCCATGAACACCGCATGGACGGCCACCTCTTTTACGCGAGAGCCTTTTCTCCGTCCCCGTAAGTCGTGTTCAACTATACGGGGCTCCGGCTTTTTTGGGTTACCTGTAGTCACTGTTATTTGCTGAGCAGGTCTTCAACGCTTACACCGGCCGTGTCCTTTTTGCCGGCAAAAATAGAACCGGTCTCACCCCTCTTAAAACGTTCGTCCACCAGCAGGTAGGCCCTGTCTGAAAGCGGTATAAAACCCACCTCCTCGACCAGGGGGCCGCCGCTGTTCATATAAAAATCAATGAACTCCACCGTCTCCGGGCGCCCGGCCGCCTCCTTGCTTACGTAGATAAACAGCGGCCGAGACAGCGGCTGATAAGTATTGTTTTCCACGGTCTCCAAAGACGCCTTAACAGGCCCGTCTCCGTTGGATGCGTCCCCGTCATCAACGCCTATCAGCTTCAGCATATCCTTATTGGCCTCATAGTACGCAAGGCCAAAATACCCCAGCGCCCCCTCATCATTGGCAATGCCCTGGACAAGTATGTTGTCGTCTTCACTGGGCGTGAAATCGCCCCTGCTCGCACCGGACTCTCCACAGATGATCTCAGTAAAGTAATCAAACGTCCCTGAATCTACGCCCGGCCCGAACAGACGTAGTTTCTTATCCGGCCATTCCGGGCGTATCTGGTTCCATTTCATTATCTTCTCTTCCGCCTCTGGCTCCCATATCTTCTTCAACTCCTCTACCGTCAGGGAATCACACCACGTATTTTTTGGGTTTACCATCACCGCAAGCCCGTCATAGGCAACAGGCAGTTCGATATATTCAATTCCTTTCTCCCCAATCATCTTCACTTCACTGGGTTTTATGGGACGGGAGGCGTTGGTAATGTCCACCTCTCCCCTGCTGAACTTTTTAAAGCCCCCGCCGGTGCCGGAGACGCCTATCGTTATCCTCACCCTGGGGTGTTTCACCTGGAACTCCTCGGCAACCGCCTCGGTTATCGGATAGACGGTGCTTGAGCCGTCGATCCTTATACGGCCCTTTAAGTCGTCGGCCAGAACCGCTTTAAGGGGTAAGGATATGCAGAAAACCGTTACAATAAGGAATGCAAGCGCTGAATGGGCGCTATTTCTTTCATTCTTTGTTTTCATCTCTTCCCTCACTTTTGTATTTTTCTTCTCTCTTAATCATCTTCCACCTGATATTAATAATGGAAACGCCGGGGGAGTAAAGTTAAGTTTCTATTAAAGTAATATTAAGGTTCCGTTAACAACCAGTGGCCTGATGATGACGCCGGCCCGCCGTTCCGGCGCGGATATGTCCCTAAGTCAATTCCTCAGAATATCACCTGGTACTGCAGTCTGACCTCCATGTCATGCAGGTCGCTACTCGACGCCCGTTCCCTGGTTATACGCATTATGTCCGCCTGCAATTTGTTATTGTTGCCCTTGAAGTACCACCCCACACCGCCGCCCACCTCACGCTCACGGTCACCACTCGTATTGGTATCAGGCTCAATGAAACTGTAGCGCCCAGCGGCCTCCAGGTGTTTCCGGACGTACGGAAGCGGCACGAAATACCCTGCCTGAGACGTATAGCCGTAGCCCACATTGCTGCCCTGTTGGAAAAGCGTCCCGCCGGCGTGCGCGCCTACGTTCCTCCAGTAAAATTCCCCTAACAACGAGAATCCACGCCACTTGAATCTGAGGTCGGCCGTGTACTGGCGCAGGGTAATGTTCCTGTTAAAGTCCCTGATTGCACCTCTGACGAACATCCTCCTGCCGTTATTCCAGACAAACGCGCCACCTAACGCAAGCTTTGGGTCCTCTTCGTATACAAGATCAGGCTCCGAATATGCGTCAAACTTCCCCAGCGGATTTACCGCCACCCTGGCCGCATACATAAACTCGTTGTTGCTGTTTCTCACCTGATTTATACCGGCGCCCTGCAACATCGCCAGGTCATACTCAAACAGACCGTTCATGGGCGTGGCGTGCGCCATGACACCTATATCCCTGCCCAGCTCAAACTCATTATTCGCAAGGGCCCTGACCACAAATTGCAGCTTGGCTGAAGAATTCAGCTTCTGGCGGTTAAACGGCACCTTAAATTGCCCCCCGCGCAACCGGAGAAAGTCTTCTATCCTGTAATTTACGTAAACGTCCTTGAGTCTTCCTCTACCTTCAAACGCTGGAAGGCCCCACTGGACCTTGTAGGTCAGGTCCTTTGTAAAGGCGTGGCCTGCGAACGTGATCCTGCTACGGGGGATACGGAATGAGTTGGTGTCTCTTAAGTCGTCGCTGTCCTGATAGGTGTAGCGGATCTGAATCCTGTTTTTTATCTGCAGCTTGAACTTTTCGTCAAGCGTCTCGAGATAAAAGCCCTTGCCAATCTTGTACCCCGCCTTGATTTTCGCCGGGGAGGCATCGGTTATGAGCTCCCGGCCCTGCTCGGTCTCCAGATAGCTTTTTACCGCGTCTTGTAGTTCTTCCCCTGAAACCCCGTATTCAGGGTCCGCGGTATTATTGGACCTGTATGCGACGGGTTCATATCTTGAACCCTTCCTAATAAGCCCCCGGCCGGTCTTCAGCGCCTCTATCTCGCCCCTCTGCACCTTAATTTCCTGTCTCTGGTCCTTGACCGTTTCCTCAAGGGCCTGCATGCGTTCAATCAACTGCTGTATGTCGGGGTCCTGGGCCGCAAGTGCCGTACCCGCCAGGGCAGGCACAATAAATAATACTATCAGAAATAATCGCCTCATTTTCTTTTACCTCCATTTCCAGAACGGCGAAGACAAGCCACTCTCCGAAAGGTCATATCCAACCCGCCGCTTTACCTGTAGAAATTCTACCAGCAGGTTGTTAAAGCTGAATTAAGACCGCATTAAGATTTGGTTAATGTATTAACACCCCCGAAAAACCCTGAATAATCGACATGCCTGTAATAAGGCTTCATCTCAGGAATTCAGAACGCTACATGAATATTGGTGTGATTTTCGCGAAGGTCCAGGGGAAAGGTACGGGATTCAACTGCCTGACTTTGGGAAGGTAATGGTAAAGGTGCTGCCGTGGCCCGGCTTGCTCCCGGCAAAGACTGTTCCCCCGTGAGCCAGCGCGATGTGTTTTACGATGGCAAGCCCGAGACCCGTACCGCCCACTTCCCTGGAGCGTGCCTTGTCTACCCGATAAAAACGTTCAAAAATACGGGCAAGTTTTGCCTCCGGTATACCAATCCCGGTATCAGAAACGGATAGTTCCACCTGCCCGTTCTTTTCGTTCGCTGAGATGGTTATTTCCCCGCGAGACGGTGTATACTTTATGGCGTTATCCAGAAGATTTGCCAGGGCCTGGTCCAGCAGGGTCACATCGGCATATATAGAAGTCAGACCTTCCGGTATGTCCACCGTAACGGTATGTTTCTTTTCGAGGATATGGTCGTCAAAGGTCCCGATGATCTTGTTTATAAACGGCCGGAGCTTTGTCTTTTTCAGTTCCAGTGGAATCTGCCCCGATTCTATCTTTGAGAGGCTGAGGAGGTCGCCAACCAGGTTGTTTAAGCGGTTGGTGTGCCTTTCAATAATAGAGAGGAATTTTCGGGCGTTCTCCGGCTCTTCAAGCGCGCCGTCCTTTAGTGTCTCCACGAACCCCTTTATGGAGGCCAGCGGCGTCTTAAGCTCGTGGGAAACGTTTGCCACAAAGTCCACCCGCATCTTCTCGAGTTTCTTCAGCTCGGTAATGTCGTGGGCTATTATGGCAACCCCCAGTTCAGTATTAGACTCCCTTATGGGTATTACGTGCAGGCGGAATATCCTCTTGCCTGGAATAAGGTCTGTGCTCTCAAACTTATGGACATTGCCGCTTATCAGCGTCTCCTTTATAAGTGTATTTAACTTTTCATTATCGAAGACCTCACGGATATACCTGCCCATGGTCTTTTTGCGGTTAAGACCGAACATCTTACAGGCGGCCCTGTTAATGAGGAACGCCTTCCCCTTCCTGTCTACCGCAAGTACCCCTTCCGTCATGCTCGAGAGGGTGGCGGTAAGCCTGTCCCTTTCACGGACCAGTTCCGGAAAATTTTCCTGCAATTTTGCTGCCATATCTAATCCTTGAACCTATAGCCTACACCACGCACCGTCACTATATACGGGGCATACTTGCCCAGTTTCTTGCGGAGGGAGGCAACGTGTACGTCAATGGTCCTGTCTACCACCACAGAGTGCTCACCCAGGACACCACTCATCAGGTCGTCCCTGGTAAACACCCTCCCCGGCCTCTCGGCCAGGTAGTGGAGGAGTTTGAACTCTGTTACGGTGAGCGGTATGCTTTTCCCGTTCAATGAAACCTCATGCCGCGCCGTATCGATGACAAGACCGTCTACCTTTATAAATTTTTTGGACCTTGCATCTCTCTCCGGCCTCCTCAACACCGCCTTCACCCTGGACGTGAGGATTCTGGGGCTGAAGGGTTTTGTGACGTAATCGTCCACGCCCAGCTCAAGACCCGCTACGACATCGGCCTCAGAATCCTTGACCGACAGGATTATGATTGGTATGTCGGCCGTCTTGGGGTCTTGCTTGAGTCTCCTGCAAACCTCAAGGCCGTCGAGCCTGGGCAACATCAGGTCGAGGAGCACGAGCGATGGATGCCTGCTCCTGGCAATCTGGAGCCCCCCCTCTCCGTCATAGGCGTACACCACCTTGAAACCCTCTTTTTCAAGGTTGTACTGTATCAGCTCCACCAGGTCCTTCTCGTCTTCTATTATGAGAATGTATTTCTTTGGCATTTTGCTGAATAGATTTTTAACCCTGTACGGGGTCTTGTCAATGATATTTCCGGTCTTTTTTAGAAACTTGATTTATATCGACTCTGTTGAGGCAGGGTGTGCGTCGTCCGCCTCTGGTCGAAAATCTGCCATGTTTGGAGGCAGGCGGACGTCCCTGCAGTTATTAAATCAAACCAGGAAGAGTCAATCACTCCTTAGCGCGTACGTGCCGTGGCCGCCTCAATAGACTCATATACTATACCCGTCAGTTCCGTCAACTTATCCGTGGTTATGGATAACGGCGGCATGATTACAATTATGTCGTCCAGAGGTCTTAAAAACGCCCCTCTCTTCCTTGCCTCCAGTATCACCCTCTGCCCCACTTCTTCCTCCGGCGGATACATTTTCTTCGTCCTCTTGTCTTTCACCAGCTCAATCCCGGCGATAAGGCCCAGCTGGCGGACGTCACCGACGGACTCTAATTCATTGAACCCGTTCAAACACTCTGTAAGAAGTTTTATCTTCGGCTGAAGTTTTTCGAGTACATCCTCATCCTCGAACAACTCAAGACTGGCAAGGGCGGCGGCACACCCCAGCGGGTGTCCCGTGTACGTGTGGCCGTGGTAGAACGTCCTGCCGCTGTCCCCCAGGAACGCCTCAAATATCCTGTCCGTCGCGAGGGTGGCGGCGAGCGGCATGTAACCCCCGTTAATGCCTTTGGAAAGGCACATAATGTCCGGTGACACGTCTTCGTGCTCGCAGGCGAACATCCTGCCCGTCCTGCCGAAGCCGGTCATTACCTCGTCAGCAATCAGCAAGACGTCATATCTGTCGCACAACTCCCTGACACCTTTTAAAAAACCGGGGGGATGTACTATCATCCCGCCCGCCCCCTGCACGAGCGGTTCCATGATTAATGCGGTGGTCTCACGGCTGTTTTCCTTCATTATCTCTTCTAGCTTCTCCAGGCAGGCCAGCCTGCACGTCTCACTGGAATCCCTGTGCAGGGGACACCTGTAGCAGTAGGGCGCGGGGGCAAATGTGACGTCGAAGAGCAGCGGTTTATAAAGCTCGTGAAATGATTGTATCCCGCCTGCACTTACGGCCCCCAGCGTATCGCCGTGGTAACTGTAATCCAGGGCGATAAACCTCTGTTTCAGTGGTGAACCCGTCTGCTGCCGGTATTGGAACGACATCTTCAGCGCCACCTCTACGGCGGTAGATCCGTTGTCTGAATAAAACACCTTGTTCAGCCCTCCGGGCGTTATCTCTACCAGCCTCTTTGCCAGTCTCACCGCGGGCACGTTGGACAGGCCCAACAGGGTGGAGTGCGCCATTTTATCCAGTTGCGACTTCACGGCTTTATCTATGTGCCTGTTGCGGTGGCCGTGGATGTTGCACCACATTGAGGATACGCCGTCTATGTACTCGTTTCCGTGAACGTCCCTCAGGGTCACACCCTCCGCTTCTTTTATTATGATGGGCCCTTCCGCCGCCAGGAGGTCCTTCATCTGGGTAAACGGGTGCCAGAGATATGCCTTATTCCATTCTTCCAGTTGATGGGTTTCTTTTAGACAAGTCTTTTTCATAAACGCTCAATAGTGGTTACGTCGACACGTAACCTAGTTTACCCTGCTCCTCATGGCATTTCTTTTGATATTTTCTTTCTCTTCTTCATTCAAGTCGGGTAGAGTCTCGAGGTATTCATCAACGCCCTTTGACCCTTTAGCCTTGTATACCTTATGGGCATCCTCAGTACGATTTAATATATATTGCCCTCTGGATGTTAACGCCGCCTCTTTTGCCGCTTCAGCAGTATCCTTTGCACTGGTGGCAGATTTCTCTGCAGCTTGCGCGGAACGTTCTGAAGCATTTGTTGACCGGTAAGCAAGGTACGCACAAATAATTGCTATAGCTAAACTGATGCAGCTGATTACATCCATTAAATCAAACTCCCATTTCATTTTTCTTCTATCCTACGACATTTTCAAAAAGATGTAGCGTGCGAGCTTGCTCGCACGTTGAGACTCCAACTCGACAGACAGAGTTAACTCAACCTATTGAACGTGGCAGCAAGCTACCACGCTACACAGAAAACTGCTTTTTGATGTAGGGACAATCCGTATCGGGTAGCACGGGGTCGTGCCAGAGGCAGGTCAAGAAGACCTGCCTTACCAGCCTCTCTGGTGCGTCGAGACGCACCCTGCTTCTGTGAAATAATCAGCCGTATACGCAGCACCTAGTCCCCATCAAACGCCACACTCACTTTGTCCCCCCTGGAGCAATTTAGTGATTCGCTTGCGCTGCCGCAGTTTACGGCCACCTCGAGATGTCCGGAGCTGCCAAAGAGCGCGAGCGGCTCGCCCGGACGGCCGTCCTGATATGTGGTGCTTAATTTACCGATTTTCTTGCCGCCAACAGTTACAGACGAGACGTGCGATTCAGACCTTCTAACCAGACCATGGTCAATGTTGGTAATCAGGTTTCCGAAATGGTCCACGTGGATCACCTCTCCGACCAGGGTGCCGTCTGGAGAGGTCTCGGGTGCAGGAAGGTTCACCTTCTTCAACAATCCTTTCAGGCTGCCCCCCAACTCCTCAGGTTTAACGCCCAGCGACAGGTGCGCGGCAACGGGTGCAAAGACGTCCCTGCCGTGAAACGTGTCACTTATTTCAGGCAGAAAAAACTCCGGGTTAGAAACCTCCACCAGTGACAGCACCTTTTCCCGGGCCACAATTGGTCCGAGGATACCGTTATCGGGTGCGAGGAAGATGTATCTGTGCGTCTGAACGCACACAATCTTTCTCTCCCCCCCTACGCCGGGGTCCACGACGGCCACGAAGATAGTGCCGTCCGGAAAGAATTTGTAGGAAGAACTTAGCAAGAACGCACCCCCCATGACGTCTTGCGGCCGGACGCCGTGGCAGAGGTCTATTACAAGTGCCCCGGGGTTGATACCGGCGATGACGGCCTTCATCGTGCCGACGTAGCCGTCGTCGAGGCCGAAGTCCGTGAGCAGGGCTATCGCTTTACCTTTAGACATTTTCCCAGAAACTTCCCCCTACAGGGATGGGGTGGTCCCTTGCAAGGAGCACGGCATAGCCGTGCCCTACCCCCCGTTCTTAGATACTTCCCACCATCGGAAATGGATGGTCACAGAAACGGCACTTCTTGTCCTCAAGTCCCACTATGTTCACGTAGTACCCGAGCCGTTCTATGAGTAGTTGTGCGCAGTTTGCGCAATACGTATTCTCGCCCGGGTGGTCTGCCACGTTCCCTATGTATACGTAGTTCAGTCCCGCATTCCGTCCTATGTCCCAGGCCTCCTCCAGCTTCTCCACGGGCGTAGACGGCAGGTGTGATAAATCCAAATAGGGATGGAACCGGGTGACATGCCAGGGCGTATCCGCTCCCAGGTTTTCTTTGATG
This sequence comes from Candidatus Bathyanammoxibius amoris, assembly GCA_024451685.1. Taxonomy (NCBI): domain Bacteria; kingdom Pseudomonadati; phylum Planctomycetota; class Candidatus Brocadiia; order Candidatus Brocadiales; family Candidatus Bathyanammoxibiaceae; genus Candidatus Bathyanammoxibius; species Candidatus Bathyanammoxibius amoris. The sequence continues at coordinate 189,332 of JAMXCW010000002.1, forward strand.
GTCCCGGCAATCTCCTTTAGCTCCTCCGGGCTGTCGTTATAGCCGGGAACTACGTTTGTTATTACCTCCACGTGCATGTCCCACTTATTCTTTGCGCGTATTGTGGCATCAAGAATGGGCCCCGGGTCTTTTATCTTTGCCACCTCTTTATAGAAGCGGCTGCCGTCGAATCTTCCCTTAAAGTCAACGCGGAACGCGTCAAGATAAGGGCCTATAGCGTCCAGCGCCCCGGCCTCCACGTAGCCGTTTGTAACAAAGACCGTATAAAGTCCCTCTGCCTTTGCCAGCTTTGCGCCGTCAATGGCGTATTCCATCCATATAACGGGCTCGTTATAAGTCCATGCGATACCCTGGCTACCGCTCTTCTTGGCATTGTTAACGAGCTGTTCGGGTGAGAGTGTTTCTGTTCTCTCGGCGGACTTATCCGCCACCGCGTGGGCAATCTGCCAGTTCTGACAGTCACCGCATCGCATGTTGCAGCCCAGCGAGCCTATGGAGTAGGCGGCGCTGCCGGGGTAGAAGTGATACAGGGGCTTTTTCTCGATTGGGTCAGCACATACAGAGGAAACACGTCCGTATATGAGTGAATACAGCTTGCCGTCGACATTTTGCCTTGCCCCGCAAAGCCCCAGCCTTCCGGGCGCAATTACACAGCGATGCGGACAGAGAAAACACTGCAGCCTGTTGTCCCCTCCGGCCGGCTCATAAAACAGGGCTTCGTGTTTGAACATCTTACTTATAAGTTGGGACTACGATCTCGGTTTCGTCGGGGAGTGTGTCTTTGCTTACCGTCATGGTATCCCCCCCGAGAACCCGGACGTTTTCCTTGTCTTTAAGAAACCGCTTAACCCCGAACAGGGTAAATTTGCAGTCGGGCGTCTTGAAATGCATGGGTATTACTACGCTCGGTTTCAGCTGGTCTATAACCGACGCCGCCTCCAGGTATTCTATTGTGTACGCGCCGCCCGTGGGTATAAACAGTACGTCCGGCTTCCCTATGGCCTCTATCTGCTCCTTACTGAGCAGGTGGCCAAGGTCGCCAAGATGAACTATCTTCAGCCCGTCGACGTTAAACACAAAGACGGAGTTCTTCCCGTCTCTTCTGCCCTGGACGTCATCATGATACGTACCAACGTTGTAGATTTCTATGTCTTTTACGGTCTCCTTTATCGTCTGCCAGCCGCGTCCATGAAAGTCTTCGCCTCTCAGTATAACGGGATTGTTTGTATAAGGACGCACGTAATTATGGTCAAAGTGCTCGTGGCTGATGGTTATTACGTCGGGCATGACGTCGGGCAGGTCGTAGCCCGTCTCCTCACCCATAGGGTCTGTAAGCAACTTCGTGCCCTGGGACGACTCTATCAGAAAGCATGAATGTCCAAACCACTTTATAGTAACCTCGCCCGACGCGTGAACTACGCCACACCAAAAAATTAAACCAGTAAATAATACCAGCCAGAATAGTTTTTTCATCTCAGTTAATCTCTTTCTCCGTTTTCGTGCGTCTTCTTATAAAGAAAGGGCAGTGCGGCCAGCAGGCCACTTTCACTACCCTGTTTTGTCCACAGCAGTAAGCGCAAAGCCAGTCGCCGAGTGTGACGCATAACCTTTCGGCAGCCAGCCTGCCACAAAACACACAGTTAGTCATATTCCTCGTCTTCACGTGAACGGGGAACGTTAAGATTGCAGGGGCAACCTTTTATGGTTGTCCGCAAACCCGGCGCGTCAAGACGTATCCCGTACCGTTATTAAGCCTTCTTTCCGTACCTTATTTTTCCTTATTGTATCTATAACCCTGGGCTATGGGCATTCTCCTGCCATGCCCGAAAGCCTTGGACGTTATCCTCAGGGCAGGGGGGGCCTGCTCCCTCTTATACTCGTTTTTATCAATCATTTCAATGACATGCCTGACCGTTGGCTCATCATAACCCATAGACACGATTTCATCCACAGTCTTCAACTCTTCCACGTACGCCTTCAAAATGCCGTCCAGCGTGTCATACTCCGGCAGGCTGTCCTGGTCGATCTGGTTGGGCCTGAGCTCGGCAGATGGAGCCCTTGTAATGATACCCCTTGGGATAATTTCTCTGTCACGGTTGATATAGTCTGCAAGCTCGTAGACCATGGTCTTGGGTACGTCTGCTATTACCGCAAACCCGCCGGAGAGGTCACCATAAAGGGTGCAATAGCCGCAGGCAAGCTCACTCTTGTTACCGGTAGCCACCAATAGGTGGCCGAATTTGTTGGATAAAGCCATGAGTATGTTGCCCCTTATCCTGGCCTGGATATTCTCCTCCGCCAGGCCGGGTGAAGTGCCCATAAACGCGTCAAACAAGTCCTCCAGGTACTTGTCATACAAACCCTTGATGGGTATCTCACTCAGGGTTATGCCCAGGTTCTCTGCAAGTTTTTTTGAATCCTCGACACCCTCTTTTGAGGAAAACGGTGAAGGCATTGTCACGGCTGTTACGTTCTCACTGCCAAGGGCCGCAACCGCCAGAGGCACCACTACCCCCGAATCGATGCCGCCGCTAAGGCCGACAATCACCGTCTTGAACCCGCACTTTCCCGCATAATCCCTCAGACCCAGCACCAGGGCCTTATAGACGGCCTCTATGGGTTCGACCTGTTCCGCCGGCAGCTCCTTCAGCGGCCCTTTAAGGTCTACCACCACCAGATCCTCTTCAAAATCCCTGGCCCTGGCCACCAGCCTGCCCCAGTGGTCTAACACGCAACTGCGACCGTCATAGACCAGCGTGTCGTTTCCGCCCACCTTGTTCACGTACACAAGGTCGACGTTGCAGGATGCCGCACACCCGGAAAGGACCTTCACTCTGGCCGCATAATCGTCCATCGAATACGGAGTGGCAGCTATGTTTATAATCAGCCTCGCGCCCTGACTTATCAACCTCTTTACCGGGGCCGGGTCTCCAAGTAACTCATCCCCGATAGTAATGCCGATGTTCCTACCGTTAAAATGTATCGTAGAGAGGGCCGGGCCTTGCTCAAAGTACCTGTCCTCATCATAAATGTCATAGGAGGTTAGCACGGATTTGTGGTGTACGGACGTTATCCGGCCGTATTCTATAAACGCCGCGGCATTGTAGATGGTCTTTGAGCCCTTGTTCTTATCTCTGTCAACAAAACCGACTACGGCGGCTATGCCCGAGGTCTTTGAGGCCACCATCTCAAGGGCCTCAAGATTCTCTTGTATCAGCTTCGGGTTTTCAAGGAGGTCTTTCGCCGGTGAGCCCATAACGGCCATCTCCGGGAATACGACCAGGTCCGCCTCAAGACGTTTGGCCTTTTCTATGGCCGTCGTGATGAGTTCAACATTCTTATCGAACGCCGCCACGGTAGGGTTAATTTGTGCCAGTGCAATCTTCATTGTTTCATTTCTTTATCGTAATCGCCTGGGATTTATTGGCCTCTTTAAGGCCCTCTTCCGTATGTCTTCTGAGCTCCTCGAGCCGCTCACTCTTTCTTACGGTATAAGCTTGAGAGCTCCTGACGTCCTTAAGCCCCTCAGGCAGACGGGATATAGACTCTCTGGCCCTGTCCTGGATCTCTTTTATACCGGGCAGGTCTACTGTAATCTCCCCCTTCTCAACGACACGCTCCAGGAGGGGAACTCCCCCGCATGTCTCATTTTCCAGACAAAGTACGTCGTGCGTGTAAACACCGTTCCTGTCAGATAACCGGCAGACCTGTTTCCTTGAGGGATAAAAGACCTTGTCCTCGCTGAACTTCATCCTTGGTGTCATCTTACCATCCCGTTCCTGCTCCACAAGTTTGTATATGCCGCCAAGGGCGGGCTGGTCCCTGGAGGTCACCATCTCCGTGCCGACCCCGAAGATGTCTATCGGCGCGCCCCCCTTGAGGAGTTTGTCTATAAGATACTCGTTAAGGTCGCCACTTGCCATGATTTTTACGTGAGTAAGGCCGTCGTCATCCAGTATCTTTCTGACCTTCTTGCTCAATTCCAGCAGGTCGCCGCTGTCAAGCCTGACGGACAGGAGCCGGTCCTTTGTGACTACCCGTTTTGCAAGGTGTGCACCCCTGACGGTGTCGTAGGTATCTATAAGCAGCGCTGTATTCTCAGGAAAGACCTTGTAGAAGCGGCGGAACGCCTCTTCCTCGGTATCAAAGGCCATGACCCATGAGTGCGCCATGGTGCCAAGGACGGGTATCCCCAGTTCGCGCCCGGCAAGCACGTTGGACGTGGAGGTACACCCGCCGATAAAACAAGCCCTGGCCGCAAGCACCCCTGCCTGCGGGCCGTGCGCCCTGCGGCTGCCAAAGTCGGTCACCTCCCCGCCCCTGGCCGCAAGCACCACGCGGGCCGCCTTGGACGCCACCAGGGTCTGGTAATTTATCGTCGCCAGTAGATACGTCTCCACCACCTGGGCCTCTATCATCGGCGCGGTCACCCTTAATAGCGGCTCCTCCGCAAAGGCCACCGTGCCTTCAGGCATGGCGTACACGTCTCCGCTGAAACGGAAATCCCCCAGATAATCAAAAAATTTCTTCCCCACCCCCTTAAACGACGGATGCCGTCTCAGATAGTCTATGGAACCCTCAGAAAACCTCAGCGTCTTTAAATAATGAAGGGCCTGTTCAAGCCCCGCCGCAACCAGAAACGAACGGTTTTCCGGCATCTTCCTCACAAACAGCTCAAACGTGGCCCGGGTGTTTACATCATTTTGAAAATACCCGGCCGCCATGGTAAGCTGGTACAGGTCCGTAGCGAGACCGATGTTGTCATCTGTAATAAATAGGGATTTTGGTTCTCTCACAGGCGCAGTGTCCAGACTGGAATATTTAGTGCAAACAAACTATAGACAAATAAGGGCATTTTGTAAATATGAAAAAGTTCTTGACCGCCGCGTCCTAAATAAGCAGTAATATTGCAGGTTTTGTACTCTGTAGCAGTAGTTCTGGCAGTATCAGGGAGGGGAACCAGGTGCTGTACGGCAAATCTATCTCTGGAGGAAATAAATGGTGGAAGAGATTCGTGGTCTGAGGGTGGCGGCGGAACTCGCGGCCGTAGCGGCGCGCACGGCACCCAAATCAAGGGGTGAAGATTTTGTAAAGATAGCTATCGTGGAGGGTGATGAGCTCAAGCGGCTTGCCGACGCCATGGTGGATTACGGTGTTAAGAAGGGCAACAAGGGCTTTGAAAGGGACGGCGGCAACGTGCGCGATTCGGCGGCCATGCTCCTTATCGGCCTGAAGGACGCCACGCAGCTTGGGCTCAACTGCGGCGCCTGCGGCTTCCCGACCTGCGACGAGCTCAAGGCAAAAGAAGTCGAAGAGTTTAAGGGCCCGCAGTGCGCATGGAGACATCAGGACCTGGGCATAGCAGTGGGCTCGGTCGTAAAGACCCTCAGTATACTTAACATAGACAACCGGATTATGTACCGCGCCGGCGTGGCGGCCAGAAAGTACGGCTTCTGCGACTGGGACATGGTCATGGGCATACCCATGTCAGTCACCGGCAAGAACATCTTCTTCGACAGGAAGGCGTAGTATTTATGGCCTGTCCGTATTCCCCTCCCCCTTGACGGGGGGAGTTTATTGTCTCACCCTCCCCCTTGACGGGGGAGGGTGGGGTGGGGGTGAATAATCACCCTCCCCCTACCCCCTCCCATCAAGGGAGGGGGATAAAAAGCAACACGTCAGAAACAAAAAGAGGCACACTAATTATGAGGGAAAGAAACCAAACGTAATGAACAAGAACATAGTATCCTACAAAGTTTTGGACTAAGACTATGAACACACTTTCAGGCAAAAAGGTATTGGTGACTTCCGGGCCCACCAGGGTGCCGCTGGACGACGTGCGCTTCATTAGCTCCAGGTCGTCAGGCAGGCTGGGCGTGGAGATTGCGCGTGAACTCGTCTCGCGGGGCGCCGAGGTAACCTTTCTCTATGGTTCCGGCAGTATGCGGCCCGACTCTGACGAAGGAAAAGGAGTGCGCCTTATAGAGGTGGAGACGGTTGACGAACTGATAAGGGCCGTGAAGGATTTGGGGCAAGAGGCATACGATGCGATATTCCATGCCATGGCCGTCTCCGACTTTGCCCCTGAGAACACGAGAACGGGAAAGGTCTCAACACGGGAAGAAGAGGCATGGGAGATAAGACTGGTTAAGACGCCGAAAGTAATCGGCCTTATCAGGGAGACCTGGCCGGGCGCTATACTGGCGGGCTTTAAGCTTGAGGCGGGCCGGGGCCGGAAAGAGTTATTGGTCGAAAAGGCCAGGGAACTGATATCAAGCTCGGGCGCGGACCTTGTCATTGCCAACGACCTTACTGAGATTAAGGGAGACCGGCACGTGGCCTACATCGTCTCCAAAACGGGCGAGGCGGTGGAGACCGCTCATACGAAGAAGGAAATAGCCGCCAAACTGGTGAGACTTACGGAGGACAGGCTTCGCTGAGACGTCCAAGCCTTCCCGGGGACGTCAGAAGCCCTTGACAAACTTTATGTCAAAATCGGCGACGTCTCTGGCATTAACGCCGTAGATGGTAATCTTGAACGGCTTGGTCGTACCCGTCGGCACATCGGTAATGTTCAGCACGTTGTCTCCCAACGGTCTTCCCTTTTCACCATAGACCACCATCTTGATAAGCACGAACTGGTAATTCTTTGTGCCGCTGTTTTCCAGTTTCCCGGTGAAGATGGTGTTTTCGACTATGCCTTTGTACTCTAAATTAGTTACATAAAACCCCTGCCCTATATCTATCAGCTTTTTCGACTTCTTCGTAGACGGTATCTTTCTGGGCTTCGCCGCCTTTGGTCCCCCGCGCCGCGCCGGCAGACCCTTCTCCAGGGCCGTTACCCGCCTGTCAACGTCCTTTATCTGCGACATAAGCTCCTGCAAGGTCTCCTCCAGGGCAATTATCTTCTCCATAATCCTGGCCTGAGAGTCATCAGCCATCAATAAACCATCACGCGAACCCAGAAGCATAAACAGAAACAACGCCGCCATGGGCAGGTTAAATCTCCAACCGGTACCGCTTTTACCTCCATGTCCCGCACACATTGTTACCTGCCGCCTTTCAGTTTGTTTGAATAACACGACATCTTTAAGAACCCCTCAGGTAACGCATGTCATACTTCTTGACCCAGTGGGCCTTCGGCCCTTTTATCAGTGTCTCAAAAGGCCTGGCCTCGCCAATCTCGACATCATGGAGCTTAAAGGCCTTTGTGCCTAACATCTTGCCGTCGCCGTCGAAGACTACTATCTCAAACTCAACGATATCTTTTCCCGCAGAACTGTTGTTAACCATCTCGCCCTTAAAAACAGTGCCATCCGGGGTAGTTTCATATATGAGACCCTTGATCTTAAACCCGTGTCCCAGATATACGTCGCCCTCCTCGAAACGCGTCTGCGCGGGCGTGGGGGGTGCGGGAGGTTCACCCGGCACGTGCATGGGTCCCGGTGGTGCCGCCTCAAGTTTTGCAATCCTTTCTTCCATTTCACTCACTTTTTCCGCAAGCTCATTCTTCATCTCACCTACCTCTCCTGCCATGAACCAGAGCGCGTCCTCAAGCTCTATTATTTTCTCCAGGAGTTTTATGGCAAACAGCTCATCCAGGGGCTGCGGCTCCAATTCCTCCAAAGTGGGCTCCTCGAGGGGCTGTGGCTCCAATTCCTCCAAAGTGGGCTCCTCGACGGGCTGCTCCGTGGTAGACTGCTCAGTGGCAGAAGGTTCTTCAGCGCCGACGGTTTCAAGAAATGAAGTGGTAGACGGGAACGCCGAAATACACAACCCCAACACAAGAACCCTGAGTGTCTCGCCCAACCGTTTTATAGCCATATATACCAGGTGCATTATCCGGCCTTCAGCCCCCTAGGCCCCCTTCGACGGCATGTAATAACATCTGAACCCCCATTATGATCTGGCGCATATATTAGCATATAACACACCCAATAGTAAACATTCCACTCTCTTGGAACAATCCGACTGAACAGGACAAATATTACGCCAGGACCATATTTTGTGTAGACATATCCCGTTTTTTTGCCATATAATAGCGGATTAAGTTTGTGTTGTCTTCTTGTTTACGGAGGGAAATGCATGCCCACCTATGAGTATGAATGTAAGGACTGCGGCCATGTTTTTGAACGTTTCGAGTCCATAAAGGCTGGCAACAGAAAGAAGTGCCCTGAGTGCGGCAACACGGCCAACAGGCTTATCGGTGCCGGTAGTGCAATACTATTCAAGGGCAGCGGGTTTTATCAGACCGACTACCGCAGCAAAGAATACAAGCAGAAGGCCAAGGCCGAAAAAGGGGGCTCCACGAAGAAGGGAAACGACACCGCTAAAAAAGGGAAATGCCCAAATAAAGATTCAAGCACCCCTTAACCGCCGCGGGTATTCCCTGCCGCTATAAACCCTCGCCTAATTAACATACCGGGTGTAGCCCGGTAGCCCAGGGAAACACCCGGATTTTGTCATGAATTGCCACAGTTCACGCCTCAGTCGAAGCAAATAACACACCATCCCGGGGCGAGTTACTCAGAACTACCACTTTACCGGGAATCCGGGGATTTACGTAAACCCTTGACAGGCTTTATTTTCTTGATAAAATTAGCTGGCCGTTATTGCACATATACGGCCCAAGACCTATCATGGAGAAGTTTGAACAAGATCGCCTAGAGAAGCTAAGAAAGTTAAGAGAGAAGGGCATAGACCCTTACGGTAAGAGCTGCAACGGGCTTAAAAGCCTGGAATCCATTGTAGCGGGCTACAATAACACGGGCGAGGGAGAAGCCAACGCCAGGGCCGCAGGCCGAATATCCAGCCTCAGGCCACACGGTAAGGCGGCCTTCGCTGACATAAGGGACTGGACGGGAAAGGTCCAGATCTACATCAAACAAAACAACGTAGGCGAAGACCTGTTCGGGACCTTCAAACTCCTTGACCTTGGCGACATTATCGCCGTCGAAGGCACGGTATTTAAAACAAAAACGGGTGAGATAACCATCATGGTGGAAGACCTAACGGTGCTCTCCAAGGCATTACTGCCGCCGCCCGAGAAGTGGCACGGGCTAAAAGACGTTGAGATCAGGTACAGACAGCGCTATCTGGACCTCATCGCCAACGAAGAGTCTATGAAGAAGTCTCTCGACAGGATAAAGATAATCAAAAGGATAAGGAACTTTTTTGAGGACAGGGGCTACGTAGAGGTGGAAACACCTATGATGCAGCCTATCCCCGGAGGCGCGGTAGCCAGGCCCTTTGTAACACACCATAATACGCTCGATATGGACCTGTACCTGCGTATCGCCCCGGAACTGTATCTAAAGAGACTGCTGGTCGGTGGTATGGAGCGCGTATATGAGATAAACCGTAACTTCCGTAACGAGGGAATCTCAACACGCCACAACCCCGAGTTCACTATGCTGGAGGCGTACGAGGCATACGGCGATTACAATGGCATGATGGAGCTGACGGAAGAGCTGGTTTCCGCTCTCGCCTCAGAGCTGGACTGCGGCCACGAACTCGCGTTCGGGGATAACAAGGCCGTAAACATAACCACACCCTGGAGAAGGGCAAAATATAGAGAGTTGCTAAAGGAATACGCCGGAGTGGATTTTGACGATGAGGCCGCACTCAGACAAAAAGCCGGAGACATCGGGCTTGAGACCGGTAACGCGCCCCGAGACATCGTCGCCGACGACATCTTTGAAGAAGAAGTCGTACCGAAACTCAGCAACCCCACGTTCGTTATAGACTATCCGGCCAGTCTGTGCCCCCTGACGAAGCTATGTGAAGACGACAAGCGGTTCGCCCAGCGTTTCGAGCTTTATGTCGCTTCAATGGAAATCGCCAACTCCTATACGGAACTCAACGAGCCGCTGGAACAGGAAAAAAGGTTCATAGAACAAATCGGCGGGAAGCAGGACTGGGGAAAACTTGACGAGGACTTTATACTGGCGCTCAAATACGGCATGCCCCCGGCCGGCGGGCTCGGGATAGGCATCGACAGGCTTGTGATGATTCTGACGGGCAGCACGTCGATACGCGACGTGATACTCTTCCCGCTGCTTCGCGCGACCACAAGACCAACGTCAGAGGAAACGACACAGTAGATGGAAAGACGCAAAGAAGCCCTTATCTATTCACAGGACATAACCAAAGACTACAAAGTGGGCAAAAGTACTCTAAGGGTCCTTGACAAAGTCAGCCTTGAGATATGTAAGGGTGATATCCTCATAATACTTGGGCCTTCGGGAGCGGGTAAGAGCACGTTGCTGCATATCTTCGGGTTGCTGGATACACCGACGTCCGGCCAGGTGATTTACAGGGGAGAGAATCTGAGCAGGCTCAGCGCCAAACAGCAGGCCGAGAGGCGGAACAGGCACTTCGGTTTCGTGTTCCAGTTCTATCATCTGCTGCCAGACTTTACGGCCCTTGAGAACGTTATGATGCCACGGCTTATTGGGCGAACCGCGTTGCCACAAACCGACAACAAGACGAACAGGGAAATGGCAGCGGAGTTCCTGGACCTGGTCGGAATGAAGGACCGGGCATCTCACCGTCCAGACCAGCTTTCGGGAGGCGAGAGACAAAGGGCCGCCTTCGCGAGGGCCCTGGTAAATGAGCCTGAGGTCCTGTTCTGCGATGAACCGACAGGGAATCTGGACATGAAGAACTCGAAAGACATCCAGGATCTCATCCTGCGGCTAAACGCCCAGAACGACCAGACCTTTATTATAGTAACGCACGATGAAAACTTCGCCAGACTGGGAAAAAGGCGAATAAGGCTCGTAGACGGCAGGATAGTAGATCAGTCAACAACGGCCCCTCAGAAAGGAGAGGGTTAAATGTCCCTTAAAGTATATATAAACGGTAAGCTCATGCCACAGGAAGAGGCAAAGGTGTCTGTCTTCGACCATGGCCTTCTTTATGGTGACGGCATCTTTGAAGGGTTACGAGCCTACCACGGAAGGGTATTCAAGCTGACCCAGCACCTCGAGAGGCTCTTTGATTCGGCCAGGGCTATATTCCTCGAAATACCCATGACCATTGACGAACTTAAAGAGGGAATATTCGCCACCCTCAGGGCCAATAACATGAAAGACTCTTACGTCAGGCTGATAGTCACACGGGGTGAAGGAAAGCTTGGGCTGGAACCCGGAAAGTGCCGCAACCCGCAGGTAATAATCATCACGGACACCCTCCAACTGTACCCACCGAAGCTATATAACGAGGGGATTGACATCGTCGCCGTGGCTACGGTCCGCAACCACCCGGAGGCTCTAAACCCCAGAATAAAATGCCTTAACTACATGAATAACATCCTGGCAAAGACAGAAGGCATTAACGCCGGCGCGACAGAGGCCCTCATGCTTAACAAGGACGGCTTTGTGGCGGAATGTACCGGCCAAAACATCTTCATGGTTAAAGGCAACGAGCTTTATACGCCTCATCCCAACTCCGGAATACTGAAAGGCATAACCAGGGATACGGTTATCGGACTGGCAAAAGAAGCTGGTATAAAGGTAAGAGAAGATTTCCTCACCAGATACGACCTCTATCTGGCCGAGGAGTGTTTCCTCACCGGGACAGCCGCGCAGATCGTGCCGGTAGTCAAGGTAGACGCCCGCATAGTAGGAGACGGAAAACCCGGCCGTATCACACGCGAAATGCTCAGAAAATACAGGGAACTCCTGACTAATCCAGAGGTTTCCGAGGTCTTTGAGACCCTCGAGCCAGGGTATTCAAGATCATAACGGCCACGCCAAGACATATCAGCACGTCAGCGACATTAAACGTAGGCCAATGTCTTGCGCCGACGTGAAGGTCTATAAAATCCCTGACATAGCCGTAGCACATCCTGTCTATTAAATTACCCGTCGCACCCGCAAGTATACCCCCCATGGCAATCGTGGTAACATAATCAAGGCCTGCAGACTTAACGTACATCCAGAGGATTACGAATACGGCCACGACGGACAGGGCTATAAAAAATATACCGCCCCCCTTAAAGACCCCAAAGACACCGCCCTCGTTATAACTGAGGACAAGGTTTAGAAAAGAAGTGAGTTCGAAAAAATTACCGGGGTAGCGGGGATCGGCGAGATATTTAAAGGCGGCCCATTTCGTTGCCTGATCCAGGACAACGCCCAAAAGGACCACAACGGAAAGACGCCCACAGGGGCCTGCAAATCTATTCGGCACCAGCCTCCAGCTCTTCCTTCCTCTGACATTCTAGACACAGCTTGGCATAAGGTAATGCCGTGAGACGGGCCTTAGATATCTTCTTGTCACAGGTCTCACAAATACCGAAGGTCTTGTCCTCAATCTTCTCCAGGGCGTCATCTATGGACTTCAGCTCCTCCTCACCGTTCTGGATGAGGTGGATCATAATATCACGTTCGTAGTTGTCAGTACCCAGGTCAGCCATATGGAAAGGCACGTTAGAGAGGTCGCCGGCCGCATCCTGCCTGGACTTTTTCAGCGCTTCGCCTTCCATTGAATTCACGTTTCCAGCCAGCTTTTCCCTCACAGAAAGCAGCACCTTCTTGATAGTAGCCAGCTCTCTAGCCTTCATCTCTCTATGTCTCTCCTGCAAAAAAAACCGTACCAAACTCCAATGACATTCCTAAGCCAATGCTAAGAAAATCCACCGAGGAAGTCAAGAAGAAAGCCTCTCCGGCCCCTTCCACAGGGACTGCAACTACCATGCGCTAATATTTCAAGTCAAGAAAAATTTCCTTGCATACCCCAGGGGGGTATCTAGTACCACACCCTGCAGGGGGGGTAAGGTCAGTGAGAAGGCACGGCCTCGACGATGTCGGTTACGGCTGTTATTCATGCCTTCAGGAGGATCTCCATCCGACAGCCCATACTACTTACTACATTCTCAAAAATAAAAAGTGGGTGATATTCTTGCCTCGCCCTTATTAATTCACGTATATCAACTGAATACTCACCGAAACCTTTTAAGCCGCAAGGAGTTAAGTACAACCGTAATTGACGAAAACGACATAGCTGCAGCCGCAAAAATCGGATTAAGTAAAATCCCAAAGAATGGGTATAAAACACCGCCGGCGATAGGGATTAATGCTGAATTATAGAAGAATGCCCAGAAAAGATTTTGCTTGATAATCCTTAAAGTTGATTTAGAAAGTCTAATTGCATCCACTAATATTGATAAATTACCGGACACCAAAATAATCTCACCTGCTTCCTTAGCAACGTCTGTTCCGGTGCCCATGGCAATACCAACATCCGCTTGTGCCAACGCCGGCGCATCGTTTATGCCATCACCCACCATTCCAACTAAAACACTGCCTTTTGCCTGTAACTTCTTAATTTCTTCGGCTTTCTGTTCTGGTAAGACTCCAGCTATTACCCTTTCTATACCGACTTCTTCGCCGATTGCCTCGGCTGTTTTTTGATTGTCGCCGGTTATCATGATCGGTGTGATTCCCATGTTTGTAATAGACTCTATCGCCTTATGAGAATCTTCTTTAAGCACATCAGCTACGGCTATAACACCTAAAGGCTTGCCACCCAAGGCCAAAACCATCACAGTTTTTCCCTGGCCTTCTAAGGCACTTATTGTTTGCAACTCACCCTTGCTTAAGCTGATATTTTCGCTTGTCATCAATTTTCTGTTGCCCAAAAGTGCCTTATGCATGCCTTCTCCCAGTGAAATTTCTCCCGTAAGTCCGTAGCCGGGCACAGCGGAAAAATTCTCAACTTCCAACAATGTCAGTTTTTCTTTTTGGAATTCTTCTTTACTTGCCTCATCCAGAGGACGAGAAGAGTTTTTGCCCGATGAGGCCGCAAAACGTAGAATGGCTTCCGCAATTGGATGCTCTGAATATTTCTCTAAACTTGCTGCAATCCTTATAATCTCTTGTTTGCCGGCACCACTAAATTCTTTAATGTCAGTTACAGCCGGCTCACCTTTAGTCAAAGTCCCGGTCTTATCCAAAACCAGGACTTTTATCTTATGTAAAAGCTCCAGGGCCTGAGCATTCCGAATAAGTATTCCCTTCTCTGCACCTTTTCCAGTGCCTATCATAATTGCCGTAGGCGTTGCCAGACCTAACGCGCAGGGACAGGCAATAATTAAAACAGCGACAAAATTAACTAAAGCAAAGGTAAATGCCGGCTCCGGCCCAAAAAACAACCAAACCAAAAAAGTGACAACGGCAATCAAAATGACTGCCGGCACAAAATATTGAGAAACCCTGTCTGCCAGTCGTTGGATAGGCGCCTTGGAACCCTGAGCTTCTTCTACTAACTTAATGACCTGAGCCAAAAACGTGTCTTTTCCGACCTTGACAGCGCGAAACTTAAATGCCCCGGTCTTGTTAACTGTCGCGCCGATTACCTCATCACCGGACTTCTTATCAACCGGCATTGACTCGCCCGTAACCATGGATTCATCAATAGTAGAACTCCCTTCAATAATTATACCGTCAACTGGCACCTTCCAACCAGGTTTCACGACAATAACATCGCCAACCGCAACTTCATTAACAGGAATTTCTACTTCTTTGCCATCTCTGACAACCAGAGCCTTTTTTGCTGAAAGTTTGGCTAACTTCTTAATGGCTTCCGATGCCTTACCTTTGGCCTTTGCCTCCAAATACTTGCCTAGAATTATTAAAGTAATGATTATTGCCGCCGTATCAAAATATACGTGAGCCGCTCCTAATTTCACAAACATATCAATATGTAGAGCAGTCATCAGGATAACTACAAAGCTGTAAATAAACGCGGAAAGCGTGCCAATTACAATCAGCGTATCCATATTGGGCCGTAAATTTTTCAAAGCATACCAGGTGCTCCTGTAAAACTGCAAACCAACCCAAAACTGAACCGGTAGCGCCAGGGCAAACAATGTCCATAAACGCGCCTCTTCCGGCATCCATTTAATAAAAACAAACCACTCGGGAAAGCTAAAGATGAAAATAACAGAAGAAAGTGAGGCACCGACTATGAGTTTTATCTTCAGTGCCGCCATTTCTTTTTCTTTAAACATCGCATGATGGTCATGAAGCCTGACTTCTTTACCCGGCGGTTGGGCTTCCAGGTCAGCCAGCTTATAACCCAAACCCTTTACGGCCTTTCGAACTGCATCCAAACTCAACACCTTCGCATCGTACTTCAAAGACATATTTTCCGTAGCAAAATTCACCATTACCTCTTTGATGCCGGGCAGTTTCTTTAAGGCGTC
Source organism: Candidatus Bathyanammoxibius amoris (assembly GCA_024451685.1). Classification (NCBI taxonomy): domain Bacteria; kingdom Pseudomonadati; phylum Planctomycetota; class Candidatus Brocadiia; order Candidatus Brocadiales; family Candidatus Bathyanammoxibiaceae; genus Candidatus Bathyanammoxibius; species Candidatus Bathyanammoxibius amoris. Next base: position 204,543 of record JAMXCW010000002.1, read on the forward strand.
TTCAATAGTCCCCGCACAAGTCGCGCAATGCATCCCCTGTACTGGCAAAATAATTGTTTTCATGTTTTTACCAATTACCGGTGCTGATGACATAAAATGCAGACGTTTAGTTTGGGCTGACAACGAATCTGTCACCTGGATTCTCTCCCCTATCCTCCATAAAATCAACAATATTATCCGTTGCTTAATAAAAGAGGCCTTTTGCAAGGCTGCCTGACAAAAGTTTGCCGCCCTTCTTTGCCAGGCGTTTAGTCGCCCCACTCTACCGAACATATCAGAACCTCAGAAAGACTCTAACGAGACCCGCGGAGGACTCTAAAAAAATATTTTGCGGCAACAGAAATTCCCCTTGCATAGGGTAGGGGGGTATGGTATACTTCCAACGGCTTGGGGGGAGGGTATACCTTTCGGGGTGATGAAGGGCCATATAGCCGTACTTCAGAGCCCTTATGCAGCCATGATTTATGCTTTTAAGCTCAAGAGGAAGAAGTAGTTTTGAAGAGGGGATGAGAAAATGAGTATCTGGCAAAGGGAGAGCAGGGTATCGGATACGGAGAAGAAGGTAGTCCAGGGCGTACTTGGAGCGCTTTCAAGGAGGTGGATGCTGCTTATCATTGGATTTGTAGGACTCCTCACCTTCGCCGGGCTTGCCGCCCTTTTAACGATGGTGGACTTTCTAAAGCCAAAGGTCCTCTTTGGCCCTTCAAGCAAGTTTAAGGCAGGCTTCCCCGATGAATATCAACCGGGCAAGGTCAGTACCAGGTGGATGAAGGAACAGACGGTATGGATAGTAAGGAACAAGGCGGGAGGTATTTATGCCTTTTCGGCTATATGCCGTCATCTGGGTTGCATTCCAACCTGGGTAGAGGACGAACAGCTCTTCAAGTGTCCCTGCCACGGGAGCAACTACAATATTGAGGGAGACGTAGTGGCGGGTCCTGCCCCCAGACCCCTGTGGAGGTTTGGTCTTAGTTTTGCAACGGACGGGCAGATAGTCGTCAACAAGACCGTTAGAGAAGACACCCCGGGTAAAAGGGAGAAAGGCCCGTTCATGATACATGATAAGGGTCTAAGTGTATGAGCGAAGAACTTAAGAGGGCGAAGGATAGAGCTGTACATACCCACCCGGGTCTGGCGCTCGGTATTCCGCCAAGGCTGGCCAACCACCGGGGGAAGTGTTGGTGTCGACACCCTGATTAATCTCTATGGCACGAATATCACAGAACCTTTAGACAAGTTGAGGACGTATCATGCCAAAAGCAACTCTTACAAAACGTGGGACAGGGCATTCGGAGGAAATAATACGCCTGAAGAGGATTGAAGGCCAGGTGCGCGGCATCCAGAAGATGATAGACGACCGCAGGTACTGTGTGGACATAATTACCCAGCTTCAGTCCATCTCCTCCGCAGTCGCGCGTGTCCAGGAACGCATCCTCAAGAGACACGTCGAGCATTGTGTAGCAGAGGCCATACGCTCCGGAGTAGAAGAGGACAAACAGGAAAAGATTGAGGAGATTATAGAAGTCCTGAGAAACTTTGGGAAATAGGAACCTGACAAAATGTACACAATATCTGGAAATGACCCAAAAATAAGCCTCTCAATAACAGGGATGAAATGTGTATCCTGCGCAGGCAAGATAGAAAAGGCCCTGCTGGAAGTACCCGGCGTGGAGGAAGCACAGGTAAACTTCGCCACGGAGCAGGCCACTGTAACCGGAAGCGCAACACGGGAGGCACTCGAGGCGGCAATTGAGGTGCTGGGCTACAATATAAAGAAAGAAAATGCAGGATGACAAATAAACAAAAGACAGACCTGTCGATAGCAGGAATGAGGTGCGCTTCTTGTGCAGGCAAGATAGAAAAGGCCCTGCTGGAAGTACCCGGCGTGGAGGAAGCACAGGTAAACTTCGCCACGGAGCAGGCCACTGTAACCGGAAGCGCAGCACGGGAGGCGCTCGAGGCGGCTATAACGGCATCAGGTTACAGTACAAAAGATGAAGCAAAGAAAGAGCTCCCGGAATTATTTACCCCGGCAAGGCGGCTTATTCTCTCCGTCATCTTAACCGTTCCGGTCCTTGTTATAGCCCTGTTCATGCTGGAGTTCCCGAACTCCGATTACGTCCAGCTCGTTTTAACCACCGTGGTGGTATTTGGTGCGGGCTCCGAATTCTTCACAGGGGCCATTCGCCAGCTCCGGTTTTTAAGGGCCAACATGGACACCCTGATAGCCATGGGCAGCGGTACCGCCTACACATACAGCGCATTAGGGCTTATGAGCGGTGGCGGGGACTTATATTTCAAGAGCGCAGCCATGATAATAACCCTGGTGCTCCTTGGCCGTTATCTTGAGGCAAATGCCCGGGCAAAGACCACCAGGGCCCTGGAGGAACTGGCCTCAGTAGCGCCGCCGACGGCCGCCTGCATGAGAGACGGCAAAGAGGTAGTGGTAGAGGCTGGTGAGCTTAGGCTGGGAGACAGGGTAATCATAAAACCGGGCGACAGGATCCCCGCTGACGGCGTAGTGACAGAAGGACAGACCACTGTAAATGAGTCTATGCTCACGGGAGAAAGCATCCCCGTTGAGAAAGTAAAGGGTGATGAGGTACAGGCAGGGACGATTAACAATAACGGCAACATCGTCTTTAAGGTGGACAAGCTGGGTGAAGACACCACGCTCGCCCGCATAGTCCGGCTTGCGAGGGAGGCCCAGGCGTCAAAGGTGCCGACAGAGTCACTCGTTGACAGGATAGCCGGAGTCTTTGTGCCCCTCGTATTGGCCGTAGCCGGAGCAACCACACTGGTCTGGCTCTATCTTGGCCATCCGCTTCCGTTGGCACTCAGCGCGTCCACAGCCGTCTTACTGATAGCCTGCCCGTGTGCGCTTGGGCTTGCCGCCCCTACTGCGGTTGCGGCAGGGATAGGGCGCGCCGCGGAGATGGGCATACTGATAAGAAACGCCCAGAGCCTGGAAGATGCCTCGGGGCTGAACACCTTGATATTCGGTAAAACAGGCACAATAACCCGTGGCGAGACCGGTGTCACAGACTTTTATAACGCCTCGGACATGCCCGAAGACGAGCTGCTCTCTATCATCGCCTCCGCCGAGACGCCCTCGGAACATCCCCTCGCGCGGGCCATGATAGAGTACGCCACGAAGAGAAACGCCACTATCAAGACCGTGACAGACTTCGAGGCCGTCAGCGGGGAAGGGATAACCGCCGACCTGAACGGCACAAGAATTATTATCGGCAACGAAAGGATGTTGAGAAACAGGGATATAGATACCACTTCCGTTAATAACAAGGTCTCAGAAATGAAAAAGGGCGGTAAGACACCCGTCTACGTAGCAACTGACGGGCGCGTAGTCTCCGTCTTCGCGCTTCAGGACGTCCCGCGGGAAAAGACGGGCGATGCCATCGCGGCGATAAAATCTTTCGGCATAGAACCCGTTATGTTGACGGGTGACAATGAAGCCACCGCCCGTGAGATAGCGAAGCAGGTCGGGATTCAGAGGTTCAAGGCGGGGTTGAAACCGGAAGAGAAGGTGGCCGAACTACGCCGGGAAAAGGATAAGGGGAAAAAGGTCGGCATGGTAGGCGACGGCATAAACGACGCCCCCGCGCTGGCTGCCGCGGACGTCAGCTTTGCCATCGGTACGGGGGCAGACGTGGCTATAGAGACGTCGCAGGTCACACTGGTAAAGGGAGACATAAAGAAGGCCGCCGAGGCCGTGGCCCTGAGCCGGCAGACGATGAGGATAATAAAACAAAACCTCTTCTGGGCCTTCTCATATAACATTGTGGCCATACCACTTGCCGCCACGGGATTTCTGAACCCCATGATAGCGGCAGGGCTCATGGCCTTCAGCTCTGTACTTGTCGTGTTTAATTCACTCAGGCTCAGGGGGTACCAACCGTCGTTTGGGATGACCCCCGGTGCGTCAACAAAGAGTCCATTGAAATGTTGTAATCTGAATAAGTCTGACGTGAACGTTTTCGGAAGGAGGTGAAAATGACCAAAAAACCAGTTTTCACCTGTTGTACTGATTCGACGTAACACTTCAGTATTTAAGGAGGGTAAAAAGATGAAGTTCAGCATAATTATGGGATGCCTGTTGGGTATCCTGGCACTGGGCGTTGTGTCAACGGATTATAGCGGCACGGCCCTGGCCCAGGAATCCATTAAGGCAGTATGCCCCAACTGCGCGGAAAAGGACATGCACATGAAGGGCATGGGCGCCATTCCGCATGAAAAGACCATGAGCTGTCCCGACTGCAAGGGCAAAAGCGCTGGGCACGTCTGCGAGAAGCGCAGTGCCGAAAAACTCACTTGTCCTATGCACAAGAAGGTTGCGGCATCAGTGGAAAGAGAGACTACCGAGGCAGTGTGTCCTACCTGCAAGGAAAAGATCGTCCTGAAGAAGGGTATTGGTATTACCCCTCTGAAGAGGGAGATGGTATGCATCGACTGCAAGGGTAAGGGTGCTGAGCATGTCTGCAAGAAGTGCGATGCAGAGGCACTGGCATGTCCAAGATGCAGTAAGGCCTAGACGGCCGGGGCATACATAGTAAGGGCTGTTTGTCCTATCTGCAAGAAGACAATTTAGTTAGTTTCTGGAGGGGTAAGTAGTGGCAGGGGGCCTCGGTTCAGTTCTGACCGCGGTCCCCTGCCCCTTCAGATAGAGAGGAGCGTATTGTTATTTCTCAGGAGATAAAAATGAGAAACCCTAAACACACATTTTTTTCACTGGTGTTCCTCTGCTTCCTCTTTATGCCCGGCTACACCACTGCTCAGGAGGAGGAATACCTGGAATCCCAGGAGCCCCCGCTGACGCTGCGCTGGGTGGTGGAAGAGGCCGTGGACAATAACCCCGACATAAGGGCGTCCCTCAACCGCTGGGAGGCGTCTCAGGAGGCCATCGACGCCGCCAGGTCTCTCGACGACCCCAGGGCCGGCTTCCAGATAAGAAACGCAAAGTCCCCTATACAAGTGGAGGGGCCGGGCTGGAATAGATACCGGCGCATGGGCGGTGTCTCTCAAAAGATACCCTTCCCGGGAAAGCTACGTCTCAGGGGAGAGATAGCGTCTCAAAGCTCTGAGATGTCCAAAAGTAACTGGGAGGAGACGATAACGACCATAACGGCAATGGCAAAGTCGGCATACTACAACCTTCACTACGTCCATAAGGCCATAGACATAAGCAGGGAAGACAAAGACCTGTTAAAGAACCTGGCAAGGACGGCGGAAACACGATACCGTGTGGGCAAGACCCCGCAGAGGGACGTCCTGGCGGCACAGGTAGAGCTTGCAAAGGTTATAAACAACCTCATGGTCCTGGAAGAAGAAAAGCTGTCCATGGAGACCAGGATAAACACCCTCTTAAACCGGGACCCCGAGGCGCCGCTTGGGAGGCCGGAGGACTATACACAACACAAACTGGCCGTCACCCTCGAGGACACACAGGCACTGGCCATTAAGAACAGACCTGAACTCAAGAAATATGATTTCGCAGTAAAGAGGAATAAATCCACCCATAAGCTGGCCAAAAAGGACCTCTATTTCCCCGACCCGGAATTCGCCATCCATTACATGCAGTCTGATACGATCGCAGACAGCTGGAGGTCGCAGGTCGGTATGAATATCCCGTGGATATGGGGCAAACACAGGGCAAAGGTAAGGGAGACCAAAGAGAACGTCCAGGCCGCCGAGGCCGACTACCAGGCCGTACAAAATGACGTGTTGTACGAGGTAAAAGACCTCTGGGTAAAGGCCATCAACGCACAGTCTACCGCCAAGATATACTCAGAGAACGTAATACCCCTTGCGGAACAGTCGCTCAAGGCCGCCATTACCGAGTACAAGACGGGGAAGTTAGACTTCCTCACGTTAATGGACAGTGAGAGGACGCTGCTTGACGCGGAGCTTGTATACTACCGCGCACTGGCAGACTTTGAGATAAACCTGGCGGAACTGGAGCGGGCCGTAGGTATCCCGCTGACACAGGACGGATTCTAATGGACTACAAAAGAAAAATGAAAATATTTGATGGAAAGACAACTCTGCAAAAGTCCACAAATACCATATGCCGGATTCTTCGGTCGTTTTCACTCCCTCAGAATGACAGTTATGTGGGGTTTTTCAGAGGTCTTAGAAGATTAATGATGCCGCTGGCCGTTATGGTGGCCGTCACCGGTCTGGCCTTCCTCGATACAAGCGCCACCGGCATAAACACGGACGCCGCTTCAAGACTGCTCTGGGCCGAGTCGGAAGGGGTGGTAGAGTACGAGTACTTCTGCGCCATGCATCCACAGGTGGTTTCGGACAAGCCGGGGAAGTGCCCCATCTGCGGCATGCCCTTATCGAAGAGGACCAAGGCCGGTAGAGGGACCGAAGAAGAGGGACTACCCGAGGTGCCGATGGTACAGCTCAGCCCACGGCAGATACGCCTGGCCGGGGTCAAGGTTGAACCCGTAACTTACCGCAACCTGGTCAAGACGATATACACGGTGGGCAACATGACCTATGACGAAAGGCGGCTCGCGTACGTTACCGCGTGGGTGGGAGGCCGGGTGGACAAACTCTTTGTAGATTTCACCGGGCTTGAAGTGAAAGAGGGTGAACCGCTTGTCTGGATATACAGCCCCGAACTCGTATCCGCCCAGCAGGAATACCTGCTGGCCCTTGAGACCCGGGAAAAGATGAAAAGCAGCTCCCTTGATGAGATAGTAAGGAGCACAGACTACCTGTTTGACGCAAGCCGCGACAGGTTGCTCCTGTGGGGGATTACCGGGAAACAGATACAGCAACTGGCTGAGACCGGAGAGGTGCAGGACCATATGACCATCTACGCCCCCATAACGGGTACGGTCATCAAGAAGGACATCCTTAAAGGACAGTACGTGAAAGAAGGCACGCAGATGTACACGATATCCGACCTCACAGAGCTGTGGATGATGGCGGACGTGTATGAGTATGAAATGTCGCTTGTCAAGCTGGGCCAGAAGGTTGAGATAACCACGGCCGCCTTCCCCGGCCAGACATTTACCGGCACGATCATCTTCATAGACCCATTTCTGAATGAGACCACCCGGTCGTTAAAGGTAAGGGTAGACGTTCCAAACCCTGAGCGGAAACTGAAGCCCGCCATGTTTGTTAACGTCACCATAAAAGTACCGTTGGTCGACTTGAAGGAACTCGCAAAAAGGCCCGCAGGGGTACTGTCCATACAGCGTTCAGCGGTACTGGATACGGGGCTCAGAAAGCTTGTCTACGTGGAGAGGAAAAAGGACCTGTTTGAGCCAAGGGAGATAGTGACAGGTTTTAAGGCTGAGGGTTATGTCGAGGTTTTGGAAGGACTTACAGAAGGCGAGAAGGTGGTTACCCGGGGGGCATTCCTTATTGACGCCGAGTCACAGTTAGGGCCCGGTGTGGGCACGCAGTACTTCGGCGCAACCGGCGGCCCTGAAAAAGTGGCACCACCGCCGCATGCCCACGGCGTGGCACCGCGCACCAGGGCACCAAAAAAACCAGAAAAACTGAAGAAAGAAAAAGAGGACAAGAAGATTACAAAGGCCCCGGCAGAGGTATCAAAAGAAACTAGACCCGTCCCGCGAGGTACAACCCCGGTAGACCCTGTCTGCGGTATGACTCTGGAGGGATTTGAAGAGTTAAGCACAGAGTCTGACGGCAAATTGTTCTACTTCTGCACGGAAGATTGCAGAAAAAAGTTTGAGGATGACCCCGATTCCTTCATCAATAAGACCTGGGCATTCAACATAGGTAACACGGTCGACCTGGTGTGCGGCATAAGGCTGGACAAGTCACGAGGTACCAAATTCACCTACCGCGATAAAGAGTACTACTTCTGTTGTAACCACTGTAAGCGTCTGTTCAAGAAGAATCCGGAAGAGTACTTAACAAAAGAGATTCTCGGCGAAGGCCAAGAACTCCACAGGCATTAGTATAAAAGCATATCCTCTATGATTAACGCCATCATAAAATTCTGCATAAGGAACAGGATGCTCGTCCTGTTCTTCTACGCCATCGTAGTGGTGGTAGGGATATACTGTCTCCGCAATACCCCTATGGACGCCATACCGGACCTGAGCGAGAACTTTCAGATAGTGTTCACCGACTGGCCCGGCAGGAGCCCCCAGGACGTGGAGGACCAGATAACCTATCCCCTGAGCGTCCAGCTCCAGGGTCTGGCCGGGGTGAAGACCGTGCGGTCTACCTCGGACTTCGGGTTCTCCGTGGTAAACATCATATTCGAGGATGGCGTGGACTATTACTTCGCCAGGGAACGCATCCTGGAGAGGCTTAGCCTGGCCACGAGTTTTCTGCCGCCCGGTGTCGTGCCCTACCTCGCCCCGGACGAAACGGCACTGGGGCAGATATTCTGGTACACCGTGGAAGGGGAGGGCTACGACCTTGGGGAACTGAGGGCCATTCAGGACTGGTACGTCCGTTATCAGCTTAACTCCGTCCCCGGTGTCGCGGAGGTGGCCAGCGTGGGCGGCTTCGTTAAGGAATACCAGATAGACGTAGACCCTAACAAGCTCGTCGCCTACAACATCCGTCTCAGTGAGGTCTTTAAGAACGTGATGGCCAGTAACAGGACGGTGGGGGCGAAGGTAATTGAACAAAACGATATGGAGTACCTGGTCAGGGGACTGGGCTGGATAGAAACGCTGGAGGATATAGAAAACATAGTCGTCGGCTCAAGGGACAACATACCGATATTCGTGAAAAACATCGCTAACGTACAGGTTGGCCCCGCCTTCCGCAGGAATGTCTTGGAGAAGAACGGCAGCGAGGTCACAGGCGGCGTGGTGATAATGAGGTACGGTGAGGATGCACTTTCAGTCATTAAAAGGGTAAAGGAGAAGATAAAGGAGTTGAAGCCGGGCCTACCACCAGGGGTAGAAATCGTCCCAGCCTATGACAGGACAGACCTTATACACAGGTCCATTGGCACCCTGGAGCACACACTCATACACGAGGCCATAATTGCCCTTATCTGCATCGGTATCTTCCTGATGCACTTCCCAAGCACTATCATCATTGTCCTGACACTGCCCCTTGCCATACTGATATCCTTCACGCTTATGTACCCCCTGCACGTAACCGCAAACATCATGTCCCTCTCGGGTATCGCCATTTCCATAGGCGTGCTGGTGGATGCAAGCATCGTTATAACGGAAAACGCCTTCAGGAATCTTACGCTTAAATTCGGCAAGAAAAAGGTAAGGGGCGATATAAGGGATACTGTGCTGGAGTCCTCCAAGTTGGTGGGCACGCCCATCTTCTTCTCTGTGATGATAATGCTCCTGTCTTTCGCCCCGATATTCGCCCTCAGAGGCATCGAGGGAAGGCTCTTTCATCCCCTGGCCTTTACCTTCGTTATGGCCATGATAGGCACGGCCATAATATCCATAACCCTGGTGCCTGTCCTGGGAACCCTCATGATAAAGGGAAGACTCCTCAACGAGAGGGAGAACCCGGTAGTACGCTTTTTTATGGCCATATACAACCCTGTCTTAAGGAAGGCACTCAGATTCAAATGGGTCACAATAGGCCTGACCGTCGCCCTCATCGGGGCCGCCGTATTTCTCTCTACCCTGATAGGCAGGGAGTTCATGCCCCCGCTGGACGAGGGTTCCATACTGGACATGCCCGTGTCCCTCCCCAGCGCCTCTATCACAAGGGTAGCCGAAGACCTGAAGAAGCGAAATGCCTTGATACGTACCATCCCTGAGGTGGACATGGTGCTTGGGAAGGCCGGCAGGGCGGAGACCCCGACCGACCCCGCACCACTTGAGATGATTGAGACCATAATCACCCTGAAGCCCAAGAAGGAGTGGCGGAAGGGTATGACCAAGGAAAAGATCATCCAGGAACTGGATACCGTGGTAAGGATCCCCGGCTGGAGCAACATCTGGACACAGCCCATCATAAACCGCGTAGATATGCTGGCAACAGGCATCAGGACGCAGGTAGGGGCCAAAATATTCGGCAGCGACCTGTACGTGCTGGAGGACCTGGCGGACCAGGTGGGAGACATCTTAAGAACAGTCCCCGGCGCCGCGGACATCTACCCCGAAAAAATAGTGGGCGAAAATTATCTGGAGATAGACATTGACCGTGCCGAGGCGGCCAGATACGGCATAAACCTGGGAGACGTCCATGACGTCATAGAAGTTGCCATGGGCGGGAAAACCGTCACCTGGACGGTGGAAGGGCGCGAACGCTTTCCCGTAAGGATACGGTACGGAAGGGAGTTGAGGACCGACGTTGACTCCATAAAGAGAATACTGGTGGACACCGTCCGCGGGGCGCAGATACCACTCTACCAGATAGCCGACATACGCGTAACGCCGGGACCAACTAAGATAAAGAGCGAAGACGGGCTCCTGAGCGTCTACGTGCTCTTTAATGCCCGGGGCAGGGACGTGGTCGGCCTGGTAGAGGAGGCAAAAAAGGACGTCTATGAGAAGGTAGACTTCCCGCCCGGTTATTTTGTGGTGTGGAGCGGACAGTACGAACACCAGATGAGGGCAAAAAAGACGCTCATGTTCATAATGCCCATAGTCATCCTCATCATGTTCATGCTTTTGTATATAACCTTCAACTCCTTCGCCGACACGTTAATCATAATGCTTGCCGTGCCCGCGGCCCTGACCGGCGGGATGCTCCTGCTTTTTTTCATGGGCTATAATTTCAGCGTTGCCGTCTGGGTGGGCTTCATAGCCCTCTTCGGTATATCAGTGGAAACGGGCGTTGTAATGGTGGTCTTCCTCAGGGAGGCGCTGGAAAGGAAGGGCTCAGAAAACATAAAGGAGAAAAAAGATGTTACCGAGGCGATAATGGAGGGCGCCTCACTCAGGCTGAGACCCAAGCTCCTGACCGTGTCTACCACGTTCTTTGCCCTGCTTCCCATGCTGTGGGCCACCGGCACGGGTTCAGAGATAATGAGGCCCCTGGCCGTACCCATGATAGGCGGGATAATCACCTCGGATGTCGTAGTCCTGCTGGTCATACCCGTACTTTACCACATGTGGATGGAGTTTAAACTACTGCCGCGCAAAAGGCCGAAGAAGGGTAAGAAGAGAGGCTGGTTCGGGAAAAAGAAGAAGTTAGCAAGTACTGTGACCGGAGGCTCCGGGTCCCCGGGGAATCCGGGTGAGATGAAGTAACCTGAGGTAAATTGAAAGGAGAAAGACAGATGAAGTTATGCTTGAGAGTCGTGCTGTTATTGTTTTTCGTATTGACAGTTTCTTTTGTGAGCGTTTACGTAGCACAAGAAGGCGCAACCGTACAGGCCGCCGAGGAGAAGGTTACAGACCCGGCATGCGGTATGGAAATAGACAAGTCGTCTGCCATCGCCGTTGAGTTTGAAGGCAACACCTACTACGTCTGCTCGGAGGTGTGCAAGGCAAAATTTGAAAAAGACCCCGGAATATACGCTTGCCTATGCACTGCAGGAGCAATGCCCGTATGCAAATGCGGCCATTGCCAGAAAACGGCGGATAAATGCGATTGCGGGTCAGAGTCCGCAGGGCAGAAAGGAGAAGGACAACACCACGAGGGGGAACACCACCACTAGTTCGATATGGAAAGGGCAGTCGCTTTGCGACTGCCCTTTTCTATCAACATTTTATCCAGGACGTTGTGCCTGTAGCCCTGAACCGGCAACGTGGAACGCTGTCAAACAACCACGTTGAGTTTCTCTTCCAGCTTGTCCTTTGCCACCACGCCCACCATGCGCTCGGCCTCCTTACCATCCTTAAACACGACCAGGGTGGGAATGGCGGTTACGCCGTACTGCGAGGCGGTGCCCGTGCCCTCGTCCACGTTAAGCTTTACTATCTTCACCTTGCCCTTGTAGTCATCGACAAGCCCCTCCAGGATTTCTGACATCTGCTTGCAGGGCGCACACCAGGTGGCCCAGAAGTCCACAAGGACGGGGGTGCCGCACTCAAGCACCTCTTTCTTGAAACTGTCATCATTGATGGATGATACCCCTGCCATATTTGGCCCTCCTATCTTATCGCTCTAGCTCTCTCAAGAAATATTTTGGGGCCAGTATAACCCTCAATCGAATAATCCTCAAGATAATTCCCCTTCGAGTCAAAAAAGGCCATAAAGGGCATGGCAAAGGACTTGAACCTCTCTATCCTGAGTTTATTGTAAGGACTGTCGTCCTCAGAACAATCCAGCTTTATGGCCACAAACCTCTTGGCCTCTTCTATCACCTCCTTGTTCGACCAGGTCTGCGCGTCCATCACCTTGCAGTCCGTGCACCACTCGGCATAGAAGTCTACAAAGGCCGGTTTACCCTCTTTCCTGGCCAGATTCAAGCCTTCATCAAAAGACGTTACCCACTTTATGCCTTTCACAGGCCCAAGTTCAGGGGCCTCTCTTAGCACACCGCCCACCCCCAGTACTCCCAGGTAAAGAGCATAAGCCCCCCCAAGTGCCAGCAGTATGCCGATCACCCTGCCAGCTATGTTCCAGACTGTTACCTGCTTCCAGGTCAAGATGTTTAAAAAGACGCCCATACCCACAAGGATCATTCCGCCCAGGACCATGGCAATACCCACGGGAACTACCTTAGACATGAACCAGACGGCAACCAGCAGCACTATCATCCCTGCAAATTGCTTCACCCTTATCATCCACTCCCCCGCCCCGGGCAGCCCCGCCAGGGACTTGGCGAAGATGGCCAGAAACAGATACGGCATACCCAGACCGAGGGCAAAGCTGAACAGGGTAATAAGCCCGATGGGTATGCTGCCCGTGGTGGCGACAAATCCCAGAATGGAGGCAAGGAACGGACCCACACAGGGGGCGGCAATGAAACCCAGTACAAGCCCCATAACAAACGTACTCGCAATGCCCGTCTTCTGCCCGGCACCGGACACGCGGTTCGTTATAAAACCGGGGAGTTTTATCTCATAAAGCCCGAACATACTCAGGGACATGGCCACCAGAAAGGCCACAAACGGTCCGATGAAGAAAGGATTGCCCATAAGGGCGCCGATATTCTTGCCGGCCATGGCAGATGCCACCCCGAGGGGCGCGAACAGCGTAGCTATACCCAGTACGTACACACAGGCCAGAAGCACGGTATAACGTTTGCCCCTTGTCTCACCCTGGGTGGCGAAATAGGCCACGGTTATCGGCACAAGCGGAAAGACACAGGGTGAACCCACATTGGCCAGCAATCCCCACCAGAACGCAAAGACGATGGCCAATGCAAGACCGTACTTCTCCATTACGCCGGTAAACTTCTCCTGCCGCTCTGGCCGCGGGGGAGGGGTTTCACCCCCTACTACTCCTACTACTTCTTCTTCCGCCGCCATCGCTACAGATCCATCGGACACGTAAGTGCCCGCGCCGGGCAGGTCATATACCACAAAATATAACGTGCTCAGGATGAAAATAGAGGCCGCTATCAACCTCATGGCGAGGTTTCTCCTTATGGCCTTTTTTGGGCCTATACTCATCATAAAGGCTTCAGAAATTTTTCTAAAATTGTCATTCAAGCTGCCTTTTCCCAAGGCCTTATTTATATCATTTCACGAAAGGCCCGCTGTATTCCACTATTCCCAGACTTCTTAAAGGATATAGTATACCCGACCTGCGCACCCATAATCCACAATTTATGACCAAAGCCCTAACTCCTTATTAATTGAAAGGTTGGACGAGAACTGTTAATATTGTTGCGCTAAGATGAGGGACAGCCAAGGTCGTTCGAGTACTATCTGAGATTCTCGGCAGTATGGGCGTCCCGGCGGGTCGCCCCTGCTCATCGCAATCACTATAATACAAAAAACAAATGGAGCAACCAGACATAAGCGTCTTTATCGCTGTCTTTACCATAGCCCTGATTCATGCGGTACTCCCCCATCACTGGATACCGTTTGCCCTGGTGGGTAAGAGTCAGGGTTGGTCGCTGACCAGGACACTGGGCGTAACCGCCGTAAGCAGCCTTGGCCACTCACTGGCGACCACCGCCATGGGTGTGATGGTGGCATTTCTGGGCTTCCAGGTAGCCCGGTACGCTGAGGCCACAGACGTAATAACGGGCGTTATTCTGATAGCGATGGGCCTCGTCTATATAAGTATAAGCAAGAAACACACGCATAACCACGGACCCATCGACCCCGCCCTGTCCGACAGGGCGGCCGCCGTTTCACTCTTCACCATGGTAACCCTATCGCCATGCGTGGAACTCCTGCCGATGTTTCTGGTTGTGGGCAACTTCAGCTTGTCGTCACTCGCCCTCATGGGTATGGCGCTGGCAGCGGCCAACGCCATAGGCATGCTTCTCTTAACCGGTCTTGCATACAAGGGGGTACAACGGTTAAGATTAGATAGGCTGGAACACCACGAGAAAACAATTATCGGCTCCGTGCTGTTAATTATCGGTGCGGGACTTATACTGTACCACTTCTCACAATAAAATAATAAGATGAGCAAGAAAGAATTGAGAAACATACCCTCTGTAAGCGCGCTGCTGGAGATGCCGGAAATATCCGAATTCTGCGCCGGTTACCCGAGGCCGCTGGTCGTCTCCACCATTAGAGAGGTGCTGGACGGGCTGAGGGAGTCTATCGCCGGTTCGGAGAATACGGATACAGACCTATTATTATCCCCCGCATCCATACTCCCCCTGGTAAAGGGCAGGCTGATTGAGAGGGGAAAGCTGCCTATAAGACGTGTCATCAACGCCTCCGGCGTCCTGGTGCACACCGGTCTGGGGCGCTCCCCTCTGGCCGATGAGGCCCTTAAAGACCTACAGGAGATAGCAAAGGGCTACAGTTCCCTGGAGGTGGACGTCTCGACCGGCAAAAGGGCCTCCAGGGGAGACCATATCGAGGCCCTTGTAACCGCTCTCACCGGCGCGGAGGCCGCGATGGTGGTAAACAACAACGCCGCCGCCGTGCTCCTCGCCCTGGATACACTTGCCAGGGACAGAGAGGCCGTCATATCGCGCTCTCAACAGGTAGAGATTGGCGGGTCCTTCCGCATGCCGGAGGTGATGGCCAAGAGCGGGGCAAAAATGGTCGAAGTGGGCACCACAAACAGGACATACATATCCGACTACAGAGGGGCAATAACGCCCGACACCGCCCTCCTCCTCAATGTCCACTCAAGCAACTTCCGTATCGTGGGTTTCACCACTTCCGTAAAGATAGAGGAGCTTGTACGGCTGGGCCGGGAATTTGAGATACTGGTGGTGTATGACCTGGGCAGCGGCGCGTTATTTGACCTGGAGACGTATGGACTCCCTTACGAGCCGACGGTGGTGGAGGCTGTAAGCTCTGGCGTGGATATAGTCACCTTCAGCACCGACAAGCTGCTGGGCGGGCCCCAGGGCGGGCTCATCGTGGGAAAGAAGAGGTCCGTTGACCTGATGAAGAGAAACCCGCTCGCAAGGGCCTTGAGGGTCGACAAACTGACCGTAGCCGCTCTTGAAGCCACACTAAAACTCTACACGGATAGACCTGAGGCCGCGCGGCGCGTACCCATACTCAAAATGCTCACCAGGCCGCTTAAAGAAATAGAAAAAGAGTCTAAACGATTTATAAAGGAGCTTTCCAAGAGGAGTGACGGCAGGATAAACGCCACCCTGGAAGACGGTACCTCGGCCGTCGGTGGCGGCTCACTGCCCGGGGAAGAAATCCCTACAAAACTTATCTTCATAAACACAGAAAAACCCAGCACGCAAGAACTCTCCGACAGGCTCAGGCAAAATGACCCGTCTATCTTCGGACGCATAGAACACGACAGACTGCTCCTGGACCTCCGCACCGTAACCGACAGGGCCGACGTGGAAGAAATCCTTAACGCCATCCTGAGAATTTTTGGTGGAGTTGCATAGTGAAGAAAGTAGTTATCGGTACGGCAGGGCACATTGACCACGGAAAGACCGCCCTCATTATCGCCCTTACGGGCATCGACACCGACCGCCTGCCGGAGGAAAAGGCCCGCGGTATAACCATAGACCTGGGTTTCGCCTACATGGATATAGATAAAGACCTCCGGGCCGGTATCGTGGACGTGCCCGGTCACGAACGTTTCGTAAAGAACATGCTGGCAGGGGCGACCGGTATCAACCTGGTCGTGCTG
Organism: Candidatus Bathyanammoxibius amoris; assembly: GCA_024451685.1. Taxonomy (NCBI): domain Bacteria; kingdom Pseudomonadati; phylum Planctomycetota; class Candidatus Brocadiia; order Candidatus Brocadiales; family Candidatus Bathyanammoxibiaceae; genus Candidatus Bathyanammoxibius; species Candidatus Bathyanammoxibius amoris. Next base: position 220,680 of record JAMXCW010000002.1, read on the forward strand.
GTGATTGCCGCGGACGACGGCGTGATGCCGCAAACGGTTGAACACCTTGAGATACTGGAACTCCTGGGCATAAAACACGGGGTGCTCGTGATCACAAAAAAAGACCTGGTGGATAAAGACTGGCTTGAACTGGTCAAAGGAGACGTAAAAGCTCTAGTAAGTAAGACCTTCCTCCGGGACGCGCCGATGAGAGTCGTATCGTCCGTCACAGGTGAAGGGATACCCGAACTCAGGGAAACCCTCAAAGAACTTATCCTCAGCCTGCAGGAGGAACAACTCCACGGCGTCTTTCGTATCCCCGTCGACAGGGCCTTCACCATCCAGGGTTTTGGCTGCGTGGTAACGGGTACGGTCTCCAGCGGAGAGGTGCGGGTAGGCGATGAGGTGGAAATCCTGCCCACAAAAGAGACTGCGCGGGTAAGGGGTATCGAGGTCCACGAAGAGAAGACCGGTTTTGCGCACCGCGGTCAACGTGCCGCGCTCAACCTCTCAGGGGTCAAGACGTCCGAGATACACAGGGGGTACCAGCTTTCCGTTCCCGGCTATCTGGAACCCGTACGGATGGTGGACGGTTACCTCAATTACCTTACTACCGCACGCAAGCCCCTCGGAAACGGGGAAAGGATCAGGTTTCACATCGCCACCAGCGAGGTGATGGGCAGGGCCGTGTTACTGGACAAAGAGGTGCTGAAACCCGGAGAAAACGCCTTCGTGCAATACAGGCTTGAGGAACCGGTTGTAGCTGAAAGAGGCGAACACTACGTGATACGCTCCTATTCCCCCTGCCGTACCATCGGCGGCGGAGAAGTATTGAGGAGCACGCACACCAGAAAACTACGGCGTTTAAAAGAGGAGACACTGGCGCCGTTGCGGCTCCTGCATGAGGGAACGGAAAAAGAGATCATAGAAAAAACCTTTCTTGAACCCGGCCGCTATCTTCTCTCTGATGAAGAGATTTCGAGGCTCCTCAACATATTTCTCCCCAGGACAAGAGAGATAATCAATGAGCTTACAGAGAAGGGCATCCTCGTGAACATGAAAGAGAATTCGAGGGCTTTCAGCATACACAAACAAACATTGTCGGCCACCCGGGCTGAAATCCTCAAACGCCTGGAAGAATACCACCGGGCGAATCCGATGAAAAGGGGGGCTGAAGATGCCGCGTTGCGAACAAGGATGCCAAAAGACATGCCCGGCCAGTTGATATCACGGGTCCTGGCGGATTTGCAAAAGGAAGGCGCCATTACCTCCTCAGGGCAAAGGTTTGCCATCACCGGCCACCGGGTCGAGCTGTCCGAACCGGACAAGAAGACCATGAAGTCGATAGAGGACTCCTTTTTGAAAGATAAGTTTGCCCCACCGTCCCTGGAAAAGATATCCCCCAAAAACCCCTCTGAGAGGGACAGGTTCCGGTCACTTCTCAATATACTGGTAGAAGAAGGCACGCTGATTGAGGTGAAACCGGGGCTCTATTTTCACTCCAAAGTCATCGATGAGCTGAAAAAAAGTCTGGAAAAGTCAATCCGGGAAAGAGGGGCAATAACGGTGGCGGAATTCAGAGACCTTGTCGGCACCTCGCGCAAATACATGGTACCGCTCTTAGAACACTTCGACAGCATACGTCTCACAAAGCGAGTGGGAGACAAAAGGGTACTCTACAACACCTAAAACTTATACTCCTCGTTATCCTTGTCGAAGTGGAATGGCGGCAACTTCACGTTCAACTTTACGTCACTAAAGGTGAGTATCTCCGCGGTATCATCCTCCCACAACCAGAACGTCGCCTTAATGGGGAGGTTGCTCTGGGTGTCGTAGTATTGTATAGAACTGCGGCAGTAGAAGCCGTTCTCTTCGCCTTCTTCGTTCACTACCAGCACCAGCTTGTAAGCAGGCCGGCCTTCAATTTCGGACATGGTGACCTGGGCTGCGGAGACAAAGCCCTGTTTTTGCGCGTTCTTAAACGCGTTATATGACGTATCAATAACCCCGGCAAAGCCCACTTCCCATATAGAGTGTTTGGTAAACTTTCTTAGCCAAAAACCGTTGGGGTCCATCTCCATAGTGCCAAAGACTTTTTTGAGAAAACCACCGCCCTTGCGGATTATCAGCTTGTCGTCGTACTTCCCCTCAACGAACAGGAGCTGCGTGCCTTTATTCTTGCCGGAGAGCCATTTCAAATATACCTTAAACGGTTTCTGGAACTTTATTATCGTCTCCTCGTCCTTTACCCGCTCCCCGTCCTTGTATTCCTCTTTATGTATAAGGGCTGTATAGTCCTTGAGTTTGGCGTAACTCTCCCGGGCCTTATCTAATATCTGCATGACCTGTTCCACCTGCCAAGTCAGGTCTTCCTGCTCCTGAGGTTTGTTGGCCTCCGCCCACGAACTAACGCAAGGAGAAAGACTAACCATGGCAAAGGACAATCCTGCTACCACAAAAACAGCTCTAACAACCCCAAAAAATTTACACAAATACATTTGCAACCACCACCTCCTCAAAAAAACCCGCCTATTTAGCGCCCTCAGTCTCAGGAGCCGCTTCCTCCTCTTTAGGCTGTTCCTTTTCTGCCGCGGGTTTACTTCTCTTCTTTATACGCATAGACTTGACCTTGGGCAGACCAAATACAGATTCTTCTTCGTTCCACCTGCCTTCGGTCTCCAGCATCTTGACACGCTCGGCCCTTCTTAACACGTTGCGAGTCCTGCCCAACCTGCCTCTTATTACCAGACTTTTGTCAATACTCACGTCTTGCCCTTCTTCTATTTTAAACGAACCGGATAACTGGTTATAAACTGCTTCCTGTTCTCATACTCAAACGCCCTTACCTGTTTCTGCAGTTCCAACAGGTCGGGGCTTCTCTTTGAGCCAAACTCACCAAGGCATACCACCAACTTGTTACCCAACCTGGCCACAAAGGCATCGTAACCGGTAGCATTCTGCAAGAAATCCGCCACGGCAGCAGCCCTTTCGAGGTTCTTCTGCACGTCGGAATATGAGATTATCCGGAGAGTCCATGTGTCCGTAGTCGCAGGTGGTGGCGCAACGACTGGCACAGGTGCTTTCGCAACCTGTTTTTCCTGCTTCTTAACGATCTTTGGCCTTTCCGGACCGCCAGACTCCTGTATTACCTTCGGAGCCGTAGTCTTCCCGGGGGCCTTTACCGTTATCTCATCACTGGGGGGCTTGGCTCCACTCCCCAGACTGTGACCCAAAAAGAACATTCCAATCGCCAGACCCACACCACATGCGGCGCCTATGATTATCGCAACCACCTTGCCCTTGCCGGAACCTCCCCCCATCGCAGGAGGTATTTCGGCTATGTCGGAAATAACAATAAGGTCTTCGCCTTCAAAAACAGGGAAGTCTTCGATTATCTTTTCCTTGCCGGCCTTGCCGCTGACCGGTACCTCACTGCCCTTGTGTGATTGTGAGCCATATACCTCGAAAAAGGTCTTACCTGGCTTGCCCTTCGCCATTCACAAGCTCCTTATGTATAAGTACCCTACGCCCCTCAACTTAGAAAAGCACCACCCTTGTTCCCAAGACTAGGCTTAACCGTGATTTATAGCAAAATACACATCAAAGTCAAGCCTTTATTGACAGTACCCCGAAAAATGATATACTCTATCGATATTCTAAGTCCTGCGAAAATGCCCCCCTGTTTTTAGCACTATGGTCAAGGAAAAACATATCCGGGGAAAGATAGAAGAGTTACGTCGCCAGATACGTTATCACGACCGTAAGTACTACGTAGAGACCCAGCCCGAGATAACAGACTACGAATACGACCAGCTGGTGAGGGAACTCCAGAGGCAGGAGAAGGCCCATCCACAATTCATCACCCCCGATTCACCTACCCAAAGGGTGGGTGGAGAACCACTGGAAGGATTTGCCACTATCGAACACCGGGTGCCGATGCTCAGTATAGGCAACGTGTGTACCAGTGAAGAACTTAAAGAATTTACAGTACGCCTCCACCGGCTCCTGGGCGAGGACGAGGCACGCAAAATAAGTTACGTCACAGAGCTCAAGATAGACGGCGTGGCTGTGACCCTTATGTATGAAAAGGGTGTCTTTGTGCGGGGTGCTACCAGGGGAGATGGCTACAAAGGAGACGACGTAACCACAAATCTCAAAACCATAAGGAACATACCTCTAAGACTGGAGTCTCCCGGAGAGCACATTCCCTCCTTAGAGGTGCGGGGTGAGGTTCATCTTGAAAATAAGGACCTTCAGGCCCTGAACGAGGAGAGAGAAGAGAATGGAGAGCCCCAGTTCGCGAATCCACGAAATGCCGCAGCAGGTTCCCTTAAACTCCTCAACCCGAAGCTCACCGCAAAGAGGCGCCTCAAATTCATCGCCCACAGTATCGGATACCACGAAGGCACCACAATCAACTCCCAGATGGACTGCCTGAAGACCTTCAAAAAACTCGGTCTGCCGGTAAGCCCGTACAACAGGACCTGCAATGACCTTGATGACGTCTACAGGTACTGCGAGGAGTGGAGAACGAGGAAAGCGGAACTGCCGTACGAGGCAGACGGAATAGTCATAAAGGTAAATTCTTTCGACCAGTGGAAGAAGCTGGGGGCGACCAGTAAGGCGCCGAGGTGGATGGTAGCGTACAAATATCCCCCGGAACAGGCCATAACACGGATAAAGGACGTGGCCCTCCAGGTAGGAAAGACAGGGGTAATCACACCCGTGGCCCATCTGGAACCCGTCCATCTGGCGGGCACGACCGTGAGCCGGGCTACCCTGCACAACTTCGAGGAGATGGAAAGAAAGGACATCCGGATAAACGACTACGTAGCCGTGCAGAAGGCCGGAGAGATCATTCCGCAGGTGGTAAAGGTCATAAAGGAAAAGCGCACCGGCAGGGAACGGGTCTTTAAACCACCGGGGACCTGCCCCGAATGCGGCGGAGAGGCAAGCAAGGAAGGTGAAGGGGTCTATCTGCGATGCCATAACCCGCTCTGCCCCGCACAGGCCAAGAGACGTATAAGATACTTTGCAAGTCGTGGCGCAATGGACATCGAGGGTCTCGGCCCCGCGATAATAGACCAACTGGTAGACAGGGGGCTATTAAAAGATTACGCAAACATATACCACCTTAAACTCAGCGACCTGACAGGCCTTGAGAGGATGGCCGAAAAGTCCTCCCAAAACCTGATAGAGGCGATAGGAAAGAGTAAGACCGGAGACCTCGACCGGCTGATATGCGCTCTGGGCATACAGCACGTTGGAACACACTCCGCAGAGGTGCTGGCCGAACACTTTGGTTCCATAGACGAACTGGCTCATGCAAGACCCGAGGCACTGGAAGAAATACAAGAGATAGGACCCGTTATGGCCGCGAGTATAGTCAAATTCTTCTCTGACCACCACACCGGAGCTATAATAAAAAAACTAAAAGATGCCGGGGTAAACACAAAAAGGCGCAAGAAAAAGAGGCGGGCGGAGGAGTCTAAGATTGCCGGCATGACAGTCGTCATCACCGGCACACTGGAAAAATACACTCGCAGCGAGGCGGAAGATTTGATAAAACGTATGGGAGGCCGTGTCTCCTCCAGCGTAAGCAAGAAGACGGATTTCGTTGTAGCGGGGGAGTCACCCGGTTCGAAGCTCGATAATGCCAGAGAACTGGGCATAAAAGTGCTCAGTGAGGCGGAGCTTGAGAAACTCGCGCCCCCCACCTAAACCCTGTGCGCACAAGATGTTACCCATACCGGACGAGGCGTAACTATGGAACAAGCGATAAAAAGTGCACTAAAATCGGCGAAGGCCGATTACGATTACATTGAGATACGGCTCCAGGAAGGATACGCCACCGGCATAAACTATGTCGGCAAGGAGTTGGAGACTATATCGGAGGGCAACGTTATCGGCGGTTCCGTCAGGGCGCTGGTCAACGGCGGGTGGGGCTTCACCGCATTTAACGATATAGAGAATCTCACGGATTACGTCCACTCCGCCGTGGAGCAGGCCAGACTCCTGGGTGGTGGAGACGAGTCTCTGGTGCCCGTACCTCCAACCACAGACCACGTGAGACCACAGGTCGAGTTAGACCCGAAAGACGTATCACTCGACGACAAACACGACCTCTGCAAGAAATATAATGACATCATACTCTCACACAAAGACATTCAAACCACTAGCGTCCGCTATGCGGACGGTCACGGCACAACCTGCTTCGGCAATTCGGAAGGCAGTCTAATAGTACAGGAGACAATCTTCTGCGGGGCCATGGTGCTCGCCATGGCCAAAGACGGGATGAACGTTCAGCGCGCGTGGGAATCGGTCGGCGATCTCAGGGGATACCGGAACGTCCTGGGTCTTGAGGAAAAGTGCGAAGAGGTGGCCCGCAAGGCTATTGAACAACTGGCGGCAAAACCGGTGGAAGCGGGTATATATACCGTCATCGCAGACCCCAGACTCTCCGGGGTCTTTGCGCATGAAGCATTCGGCCACCTTAGCGAGGGAGATTTTATCTACGAAAACGAGAAGTTGAAGGAGACAATGCAGATTGGCAAGCGCTTCGGCCGTGACGACCTCTCCATAGTAGACGATGGTTCACTGGCGGGAGAGGCCGGCTACAACAAATACGACAGCGAAGGCACCCCGACACAGAAGACCTACCTCATAAAGGACGGCATACTTACCAGCCGCCTCCACTCCAGGGAGACGGCCATAAAGATGGACGAAAAACCCACCGGCAACGCCAGGGCCATTAGCTACGCGAACGAACCGATCGTCAGGATGACCAATACATACATAGAGCCGAGGAACTGGACGTTTGAAAAGATGCTCGAAGACACGCCGGACGGCATATACTGCATAGGCTCGGTGGGCGGCATGACCAACACGGAGATGTTCACCTTCAGCGCCGCCGAGGCATTCCGTATCAAGGACGGTAAACTCGCGGAAAGACTCCGCGACGTGGTGCTCACGGGGAACGTGTTCCAGACCCTTATGGACATCGACGCCATAGGCGACGACATGGCCCTCTTCGGCGGGCTGGGAGGCTGCGGCAAGGGCGGACAGTCGCCCCTCAGGGTCTCCGACGGCGGGCCGCACATAAGGATTCGAAACGTGGTAATCGGTGGAACATAATCACATGACGATAGAAGAACAGGTACTGGAACTCGCCAAAAAGAAGGCCGACTCCGCAGAGGTAATATTCGAGCAGGGCGAATCGAAATCCGTCAGCTTCGAGAATAACAAGCTGAAATACATAACCAGCAACTCCGTAAAAGGTATCGGCCTGCGGGTGATAAAGGAAGGAAGGATAGGCTTCACCACCACCACGGACCTAGGAGACCCGGAGCGTCTTGTGGGCAAGGCCGTCCGGTCTGCTAAGTTCGGCCAGGAGGCCCAGTTTGAGTTTCCCTGCCAGAGCGCCTTTTCCGAGATAAAGATATTCGATAAAGCCGTGGTGGACTACCCCACCGAGGACGCGATCTCCGGGGGAAAAGAGGCCATAGAGAAATCCCTGGCCGTGTGCCCCGAGTACCTCTGCGGTGTGGACATAGGCACTACCGTGTGGAAGAGAAGGCTGTTGAACTCCAACGGGCTGGACGTCTCCAAGGCGTCAACGTCGTTCGGCACGGGCTACAACGTCATGCTGATGAAAGACAAGGGGCTCATCGCGATATCCGAGGGTGAGGGTTCAAGGAAGATAACGACCGGTCTCATGGGCCATGTGGCGAAGTCCCTGGAGAAGATGCGCCTCTCAGAGAAGGAGGTCCGTGTCCCGCCGGGGAAATACCCGGTCATCTTCGCGGCAAAAAACATGAGTCTCCTCCTTGCCACGTTCGAGATGGGCTGCAGCGGCAAGCTGGTGCAAAAAGGCATCTCGCCTCTTGCAGGCAAACTCGGAGAAAAGCTCCTGGATGAAAGGGTGTCAATCTATGACGACGCGACTATAGACTTTGCCACGGGCAGCTACCCCCTGGACGGTGAGGGCACCCCGTCCCAGCGCACACCGTTATTTGAAAAAGGAGTGCTCAAGAACTTCCTCTTTGACCTGCAGACGGCCGGAATTATGTCAACAAAGACGACCGGCAGCGGCAGCCGCGGGTTTACGTCGCAGCCCTCACCGGGCTGCACAAACGTGATTGTCGAGACGGGCGACATGAAACTGGAGGACATGATTAAGGACATCCGCTACGGCGTGCTGGTCGACCAGGTGCTCGGCGGCGGCCAGTCGAACATGCTGGCCGGCGAATTCTCCGTAAACATCGACCTCGGCTTCCTCATCGAAAACGGCGAGTTCGTGGGCAGGGTAAAGGACTGTATGATAGCCGGTAACGTCTTCGACACCTTTAACAACATAATCGCCATCGGCTCCGAGGCCGAGTGGCACGGCTCCGACCTCATCCCCCCGTTCTACTTCAAGGACCTCCGCATCATAGGCCAGGAGGGCTGATTCCCCATATAGTAGCGGCAAAGATTACCCCGCCAACACTGTAGCGGCAGAGTTTACTCCGCCTGTACATCATTCTGCCTGTACATCATAATGTAGCGTGGCAGCTTGCTGCCACGAAAAAAACAAAGGGCGACCACAGGGAGTCGCCCCTACAATTCGATTGTAGCTGCCCCATTTATGGGGCGCGTATAAATTGCCTGATAAATCAGGCAGCTACAGAAATATTATTGTGGCGGCAGAGTTTACTCTGCTTCAACGACCGTAAATATCATTGCCTACGTCTACCAATAATAGTCGAGCAAGCCTTCGGCCTGAGGCCCTCCAGGCCGAAGGCTCGACCACGACAAACAAATATTTACCGCCGTTTCAGCTCGTCCATTATGACTGCTATCAGGATGACGATGCCCTTTATGACCCACTGGTAGAACGTGGAGACGCCCTTGAGTAAAAGTCCGTTCTCAAGCACGCCCATAAATAGGGCGCCGTAAATGGTGCCTATCACCGAACCCCTGCCGCCGAATAAACTGGTGCCGCCAAGCACCACGGCCGCGATTGATATGAGTTCGTACATATACCCCAGCTTGGGGTCGCCTGAGCCGAGTCTTGCGGCGAGTATCAACCCGCAGACGCCCGCGCACATACCGCTTATCACGTAGACCCAGAACTTTGTGTACGCGACGTTAACCCCCGAGAGCCGGGCCGCCTCCTCGTTGCCCCCCACGGCGTAGACGTACCTGCCAAACACAGTATAGCGCGTAATTACAAACAACCCCCCGGCAATCGCGGCCATTATAAACACGGGTGCGGGGATATCCCCCACCGAGGCCGTGCCAATCAACTTAAACTCGATGGGGAGATGGCCGATGGGCCTCGCGTCGCAGTAGATATTTGCCATGCCCCGCGCCATGGTCATCATGGCCAGCGTGGCTATAAAAGGGGGTATCCTGAAGACCGTAATCATCACCCCGTTAAACGCGCCAAGCAGCCCGCCGATTCCCACGGCAACAAGGGTCACAACCGGTATCAGCCCGTACGAATACCCGGCCATGTGTTTTGACACGTCAGCGGCTACGACCGCGCTCAAGGCAAGTATGGAACCCACGGAGAGGTCAATCCCCGCCGTTAGAATCACAAGCGTCTGGCCCAGGCCGAGTATTATGTAAACGGAATTCTGGTTGAGTATATTCGTCAGGTTCTCAAGGGTGGGGAACCCCCGCGCGTCTACCGCGTAGTATATGGACATCACGGCCAGCGCGATGAGTATGGCATAGTCAAGCGCAATGGCCTTTACTTTGGAGGCCTTGGAGGCTTTTATTTCCTTCATGTCTTTTTACGTGTTTGGCTTACTACCTGCCCACCCGCAGGGGACATTCCGGCGGCAACCGGTGTGTCATCCGCCCGGTCCCTGCCGCCCATCGCCAGGAACAACATTTTATCCAAGGAGGACTCCGCCCTGGACAGCTCTCCCTCCACCCTGCCCGCGTG